>JAGQUI010000316.1 GCA_020438595.1 Propionibacteriaceae bacterium
GGTGAAGAGCAACGCGATCCTGCTGGCCTCCGGCGGCGCGTCCGTGGGTGTCGGGATGGGGCAGGTGAACCGGGTCGACTCGTGCCGGCTGGCGGTCGAGCGGGCCGGCGAGCGGGCCGCGGGCTCGGTGGCGGCGTCCGACGCCTTCTTCCCGTTCAACGACGGCCCGGCGATCCTGATCGAGGCCGGCGTGAAGGCGATCGTGCAGCCCGGCGGATCGGTGCGCGACGCCGACACGATTGCGGCCGCGCAGGCCGCCGGTGTCACCATGTACTTCACGGGTACCCGCCACTTCTTCCACTGAGCACGGTTCCACGAGGGACAGGGGTTCGATGACTGCACAGATCCTGGACGGCAGGGCTGTCGCCGACGCCATCAAGGGCGAGCTGGCCGTCCGCGTGCGGGCGCTGGCCGCGCGTGGCGTGCGTCCGGGGCTGGGCACGGTGCTGGTCGGCGACGACCCGGGCAGCCACAGCTACGTGCGGATGAAGCACCGCGACTGCGCCGAGGTCGGCATCGAGTCGATCCGGGTGGACCTGCCTGCGGACGCGTCCGCGGCGACGGTGGCGGGGGCGATCGCCGAGCTGAACGCCGATCCCGCCTGCACCGGCTACATCGTGCAGCTGCCGCTGCCGCGCCACCTCGACGAGAACGCGATGCTCGCGCTGATCGACCCGGACAAGGACGCCGACGGCCTGCACCCGACGAACCTCGGCAAGCTCGTCCTGAACGAGCCCGCGCCGCTGCCGTGCACCCCGCGGGGCATCGTGGAGCTGCTGCGCCGCCACGACGTGCCGCTGGCCGGCGCCGAGGTGTGCGTGGTCGGCCGGGGGATCACGGTCGGGCGTCCGCTGGGGCTGATCCTGACCCGGCGCAGCGAGAACTGCACGGTCACGCTGTGCCACACCGGCACGCGGGACCTCGCCGCGCACACCCGCGCGGCGGACATCGTGGTGGCGGCCGCGGGCGTCCCGGGCATCATCACCGCCGACCTGGTCGCCGACGGGGCCGTGGTGCTCGACGTGGGCGTGAGCCGGGTGGATGGCAAGCTGACCGGCGACGTGGCCCCGGACGTGTTCGACAAGGCGGACTGGGTGGCGCCGAACCCCGGCGGGGTCGGCCCGATGACCCGCGCGATGCTGCTTTCCAACGTGGTCGACCGGGCGGAGGCGCTGGCCCGATGACCACCCAGCCCGGCGAGCGGCCGCCGAAGAACTTCGTGCAGCAGGTCCTCGGCCAGTGGCCGCTGGCCTCGGTGCTGGTCGGGGTGGCGATCGGTCTGGCGATCGTGTTCACGGGCCACTGGCGCACGGGCAGCACCCTGATCGGCGCGTCGATCACCGCGGGCGGGCTGTTGCGGCTGATGCCCCAGCAGCGGGTCGGCCTGCTCGCCGTCCGCAGCCGCGCGCTGGACTCGATCGTCCTGCTCGGCATCGGCATCGGCATCACCGTCCTGGCCTGGGCGATCCCGGCGAGCCGCTGACCCCCGGATCTCCGCCAAACGCTCCCGAAATTCGTTCCCGCTCCCGAAATTTCGGGAGCAACGGCGATTTTCGGGAGCGTCTGTGGGTGGACTAGCGGAAGTCGCGCTCCATGAACTGGCCCTCGGACGCGTCCTCGGCGACCCGGGTGGCCTCGCGCTCACGGAGTTCGACCCGGCGGATCTTGCCGGAGATGGTCTTCGGCAGCTCGGTGACGAAATCGACGATCCGCACGCGCTGGTAGGCCGAGAGCCGCTCCCGGGCGTGGGCGAAGATCTCCTCGGCCGCCTCCTGGGGCTTCGCCGCGAGATCCTGCACCAGGCAGATGAACGCCTTCGGCACGGCCGCGCGCACCGGGTCGGGGCTCGGCACGATCGCCACTTCGGTGACGTAGGGGTGCTCGAGCAGGATCGACTCCAGTTCGAACGGGGAGATCTTGTAGTCCGACGCCTTGAACACGTCGTCGGCGCGGCCGACGTAGGTGAGGTAGCCGTCGGCGTCGGCGGACGCGATGTCGCCGGTGTGGTAGAAGCCGCCGCGGGTGGCCTCGGCGGTCATCTCCTCGTCGCCGTGGTAGCCGAGCATCAGCCCGAGGATCGGCTGGGACAGGTCGAGGCAGATCTCGCCCTCGTCGGGGACGGGTGCACCGGACGCCGGGTCGAGCAGCACCACCGGGTACCCGGGCATCGGGCGTCCCATCGAGCCGTCCTTCACGACCTGGCCGGGGGAGTTGCCGACGCAGCAGGTCATCTCGGTCTGGCCGAAGCCGTCCCGGATGGTCGCGCCCCACGCCTTGCGCACCTGCGTGATCACCTCGGGGTTGAGCGGTTCCCCGGCACCGAGCAGCTCCCGCGGTGGCCGGGTCAGCTGGGTCAGGTCGGCCTGGATCAGCATCCGCCACACCGTCGGCGGGGCGCAGAACGTGGTCACCTCGTGGGTCTGCATCACCTGCATCAGCGCGGCGGCGTCGAACCGCTCGTAGTTGAACACGAACACCGTGGCCTGGGCGAGGAACGGCGAGAAGAAGTTGCTCCACGCGTGCTTGCCCCAGCCGGGGGAGGAGATGTTCAGGTGCACGTCGCCGGGACGCACGCCCAGCCACCACATCGTCGACAGGTGGCCGACCGGGTAGGACACGTGGGTGTGCGCCACGAGCTTGGGCCGGGCGGTGGTGCCGGAGGTGAAGTAGAGCAGGCTGAGGTCGGACGCCTTCGTCGCCGCGCTGGGCAGGTAGGCGGCCGGCGCCTTGTGCGACTCGGCCATTCCGACCCAGCCGGACGGGGTGTTCTCGCCGACGCCGATCCGCAGCACCGAACGGGGCAGGTCGTCGGCGCGCGCGTGCAGGCCGGTCGGCGCCACCACCGCGTCCGCACCGCCGTGCTCGACCCGGTAGGCGAGGTCGGCCGCCGACAGCAGTGTCGAGGTGGGGATCGCCACCGCCCGGATCTTCAGCAGCGCGAGCAGCAGTTCCCACAGCTCGATCGTGTTGTTCAGCATCACGATCACGCGGCTGCCCGCGCCGAGGCCGAGGCCGCGCAGCCAGCGGGCCACCTGGTCGGAGCGCTGGGACAGGTCGGCGTAGGTCCAGGACCGGGCGCTCAGGTCGGCCGAGACGATCGTGACGGCAGCCCGGTCGGGGTGCTCCCCTGCGACCACGTCGAACCACTCGGTGGCGAAGTTGAACTCGTCCAGTTCGGGCCAGCGGAACCCGGCGACAGCGCCGGCGTAGTCCTCACCGTGGGCCAGCAGGAAGTCCCGGGCCTCGCGGACGGCATGGGTGGCGGGGGTGGCCGGGCGGCCGAGGAACACCATTGTCTGCTCGCTTTCGACGCGGTTCGTCGAGGAACAGACTACAGCTACGGAACCGTAACTTATGCCCCGGCCACGACGCGTCAGGATCCGACGACGCGGAAAGCGCCGTCGGGTCCTGACGCGTGGGGGGCGCGGGGCAGGCGGGGGTCGGCACCCGGGCGGGCCGGTGCAGGCCCGCCGATCCGGTGGTGTCCCGGCCCGACTGCCGGGGGTGGTGTCGTCGGGTCGCCGTACCAGGTTCACGATCGCGACTTCCTGCACATCTTCACCATCGCCGGCTTCGCGGCGCTGTCGGACCGGATCGGCCGTCGTCCGGTGATGCTCACCGGCGCAGTGGCCGGCGCGGTGCTGATCGGGCCGATCTTCTGGCTGGTCGGGCAGGGCTCGTCGTGGGCGCTGCTGCTGGCCTTCGTCCTGGGCAACCCGCTGGTGCAGGGCCTGATGTACGGACCGATGGCGGCGTGGGTGGCGGAGAAGTTCCCGACCTCGGCCCGCTACACCGGGGTCCCGGTGGCCTACCAGCTCGCCAAGACCCTGGGCGCCGGCACCGCGCCGCT
>JAGQUI010000317.1 GCA_020438595.1 Propionibacteriaceae bacterium
GCCCGCTCGTCGTGGTCGAGTTCCTCGCGGACCGCGAACGCGGTGCCGAACGGGGTGTCCGCGAGGGTGTCGGCGAACAGGTAGCCGATGCCGGCCTGCGGTACCCGGGCGTCCAGCCGTTCGGCCAGGACGCCGGTGCCGCCGGCACGGATCACGGCCGGGTCGGGCTCGTAGAGGAACGCCCCGACCGGGCCGACCGGCGGGTCGCGCCGCTCCCCCGCGTCCAGGTGGTCGCCGGACGGGAGCAGCACGGCCGTCCGCGACCCGGGCGGCCAGGGCCCCGACCAGAGCGAGGCCTCGACGAGGTCGCCGCGGTGGCTCACCCACGTGGTGGCCACGCCGTCGGGGATGAACGCGGACGGCAGCCCCGGTGCGGCCTTCACACAGCCGACCCGCCCCTGCAGCAGCCCGGTGACGAACTCCCAGGGCGGCGAGAAGTCGCCCACCCGCCAGGTGCGGCCCGCCGCCGTCCGCCGGGCCGGGTCCGCGAACACCGCCGCGCCACCGGCCAGCAGCCCGGGAGCGAGCTCCACGGCGTCCCCGCAGACCACCCGGGCGGCCTGCCCCAGGTTCGCCTGCGCGAGCACGCCCGTCGCCGGATCGGCCTCGACCGCGGTCACGGCGAGGCCGGCGTCGAGGAAGGCGAGCGCGTCCGCGCCGATGCCGCAACCCAGGTCGACCACCTCTGGCACGCCCGCCTCGAAGAAGCGGGCCGCACGCCAGCGGGCCACGTCGGCCCGGGTGGCCTGCTCGAGGCCGTCGGGGGTGAGGAAGAGGGTGGCCGCCCGCTCCCCGAACTTCGCCCCCGCCCGCCGCCGCAACGCCACCTGGCTGAGCACCGCGGCCGCCTGGTCGGCGGGCCAGCGCCGGCGCAGTGCGGTCGCCGCGGCCAGCGACCCCGGATCGGGCTGAGCGGACGCCTCGGCGAGCGCGGGTTCGGCGTCGGCCGAGACCAGCCAGCGCGCGAGTTCTGCGTCCACGACCCCAAACTAGCGGGACCCCTATGATCAGGCGCATGAAGGTGATGTCGAAGGTCAGCGTCGTCGTCGGCCTGCTGCTGGTCCTGGTCGGTCTGGTCGGCGCGATCTGGGCGGGCTGGCTCTCCTACCGCCAGTGGCTCGCCCTGGACGCACTGCGCAGCGCGGACGTGCAGTCGGCCGGACTGCCGCTCCTGATCGGCGCGGCCGGCCTGCTGGTCGGCGGCTTCTTCACCGGCCTCGGCCTCGGCCGCCCGCGCAAGGAACTGGCGCAGACCCTGCCGCCGGCCGACAGCTGAGGCGGCTCAGAACGCGGGGGTCGACTGGGCGAACATGACGAGCGCGACCGCCACGGCAAGGACGTCCACCACGACCAGCACGATCGTCATGAGCCCGCGCTCGGACCGCAGCACCCGCCAGGCGACGCCGGCGGAGGCGAGCGCCGCCGCCGTCCAGGCCACCGCGGCCAGCACGTACGGCGTGAAGACCATCGAGCGCTCGATCAGCCCGTTCGGGCCCGGCACCACGTAGGTGAGGCGCGCCGCGAAGGCGGCGACGAACCCGGCCGCCAGCTGCACCAACCCGACCAGGGCCAGTCCGATCGCCACCATGCGTGAACCCACCGTCCCAGCCAAGCAGGAACGACGGGCGGGCACCAGACGCTGCGCTGAACATCAGCGCATCATTCGATGTGATGCTATGATGCGCGGATGCGAACGACCGTGACTCTGGATCCGGACGTGGCGGCTCTGGTCAGGCGATCGATGCAGCAACGCTCGATCGGCTTCAAGGAAGCCGTCAATGACGGCCTGCGCGCCGGGCTCGGCGGCGGACCGGCACGAGCCGACATCGCCTTTCCGACGTTCGACATGGGCACACCGATGATCGACCTCACGCGGGCGAATCAGGTGGCCGAGGCGCTCGAGGACGAGGCGCTGACCCACCGGCTGGCCGAGGGGCGATGAGGTGTACGTCGTCGACACCAATGTGCTCATCTACGCGGTCAACACCGCCGCTCCGCAGCATCCGGCGGCCCACGGCTGGTTGACCTCGGCGCTGTCGCAGGGCCAGACCGTCGGACTGCCCTGGGTCAGCGTGCTGGGGTTCGTCCGGCTCACCACGAACCCGCGGATCATGCCGCAACCGATCAGCGTCCCGGATGCACTCGCCGCGGTCGCCGTCTGGACGTCCCGGCCCAACGCCGTGCTGCTGGAGCCGGGGCCCCGCCATCTGGTGCTGCTCGGCGAACTGCTGGGTGCTGCAGGAACGGGCGGCAACCTCACCACGGATGCCCACATCGCCGCCCTTGCCCTGGAGAACCGCTGCCCAGTGGCGACGTTCGACCGCGGGATCGCGCGGTTCGGCGTCGACGTGGCCATTCCCGGACAGCACTGAACCCGAGCAGGCGCGGCTACCGCTCAGAACATGGTCCAGTGGGACAACGCCCGGAGCAGCCAGATCACCAGCGCAACCATGACCACGCTCTGGAGCACCACGGCCGCCATCACCCCGATGCCCGTGCGACGGGTTCGCGGGATGACGGTGAGCACGATGCCCATCAGGCCCGCGCCCGCGAGGACCAGGATGGGATCGATGGTCCCGTACCCCAGCAGCAGTGCCAGGGGCCCCGCGGAGTCCTGCGGCGGCCCGTAGTTCACGACAAGGTGGATCCCCCAGCGGCAGCCATCGGCAGCAGCCCGAGGAACACGCCCAGCCACACCGAACCCCGGCGCTCCCGGACGGGGGCCGCCGGCTCCGCGCTCTGCTCCGGGCCAGTGACTTCGGTCATCGGATGCTCCTCCTCCTCAGCCCAGCCAGCGCTGGATCGTGAAGAACAGCCCCCACGCGCCGGCCGCGGCGAGCAGGAACAGGTAGCCGAGCACCAGACGCGTGTCGCGCAGGTAGCACCTCGACCGCGTCAGCCCGGCCTGCCGCGCCTTCCAGTAGCCCGCGAAGCCGACCCCGGCGAACACCACCACGGCCAGGGGCCCGAACAGCCAGCCCAGCAGCGAGATGGTGGCGAAGATGCACAGCCGCAACGGGTCGAACGGCTTCTCCGCCTCGGCGGCCGGGGCGTCCGCTCCCGCTTCCGGCACGAAGGACGACGGCGAGGGTCCCTTCGCGATCCGGGACGCTGCCTGCTCGGGGGTTTCACTCATGACTCCTCCTCGTGACCTCGACCGGGACGGCTCTTCGTGACGCCTCGCTGGCGCTCGGCTCCTCAGGGACCGTGTGGACAATGTGGCCCTTCGCGGTGCTCACCCGCTGGCGGGCCAGCGGGCCCCACGCCTGTACGGCGCAGAACGGCGCGCACTGCGGGGCGCCGTCGTCACCGACCGTGCCGACGTGGACACAGCACTGGACCAGCCGCTCCTCCAGCATCGTGGAGATGTCCTGGAACGGCTTCACCGTGATCCGTTTCACCCGCTCGCCGAGCAGGGCGCGCATCCGGTCCTCCTGGCCGGGTAGCTTCCCCGTGGCCAGCGTGGCCAGGGTGGAGATGCCCAGGTCGCACTGGGTGCAGATGTTCTGCCACAGCTGCCCGGTGCGCGGGTTGGTCAATGTCGCCTGCTCGCTGAGCAGGTCGAGCATCGAGTTCTTCATCAGTTCCCGCAGCTGCCGGGGCAGGTCCCGGTCGGCCACCCGGTTGGCGAGGTGCTCGGGGTCGAGCTCGAGCCAGCGCATCAGTTCGTCGTGGCCGACCAGCGCGGTGAGTGAGCGCCACACGCCGGCGTCGTCCTTGAGCAGATAGCCCACCGACGAGCAGTGCGGGTGCGAGCACGGCAGCGCGGTCAGGTCGTGCCACTGCACCACGTCGCCGGTCTGCGGGCCGAGCCGGGCCAGCACGCCG
>JAGQUI010000318.1 GCA_020438595.1 Propionibacteriaceae bacterium
CGTCGGGACGGTCGGCGCCGACCAGGCAGCGCAGCACGGTGGACTTGCCGGCACCGTTGCGTCCGGTGAGGGCGATCGCCTCGCCGGCAGCCACTTCGAGGTTGAAGCCGTCGACGATCACGACCGGCCCGAAGGCCTTCTTCAGATTGGTGACCTTGAGCACCGGGGTCTTTCGCGCCATGGGCTCGATTCTCCCCCATCGGGGAAGTGATTCACGCCACCGGCGCATCGATGCGCCGGTGGACGTGCCTGTCGCCAGGTCATGGCAGGCTAGTCCCGTGCGAGGAACCGGTGAGGCGAGGGCGACCCTGGCGAGGCGGCGGGCCGACGTCGCCGCGATGTTCGACACGGTGGCCCCGCGCTACGACCTGGTCAACGACGTGCTCTCCCTGGGCCAGGACCGCCGCTGGCGCGCCGAGACGGTGGCCGCGGTCGAACCGCGGCCGGGCCAGCGCATCCTCGACCTCGCCGCCGGCACCGGCACCTCCAGTCGCCCGTTCGCGGACGCGGGGGCGCTCGTGGTCCCGGCCGACCTCAGCGAGGGCATGCTGGCCGTCGGCAAGCAGCGCCAGCCGGACCTCGCCTTCGTCAACGCGGACGCGCTCTCGCTGCCGTTCGCGGACGGGGCGTTCGACGCGGTGACGATCAGTTTCGGGCTCCGCAACGTCGAGGACGTGGCGGCCGCGCTCGCGGAGTTGCACCGGGTCACCCGGCACGGTGGCCGGATCGTGATCTGCGAGTTCTCGACGCCGACCTGGAAGCCGTTCCGCGACACCTACCGCAACTACCTCGTCCGCGCCCTGCCGAGGATCGCCGGGGCCACGGCGTCCAACAAGTCGGCCTACGACTACCTGGCCGAGTCGATCCTGGCCTGGCCCGACCAGCGCGCCCTGGCCGACCTCATGTTCGACGCCGGCTGGCGCGGCGTCGGCTGGAAGAACCTGAGCGGGGGTGTCGTCGCCCTCCACCGGGCCCACGCCTGATGTTCACGCTCGACCCGTACGCCGCGCGAAGTTGCGCACTGAAGGTGCACCACGCCTTCCACCCGGGCATGGTCCGGCCCGACGTGCCGCTGGCCCAGAGCCGCTTCCCCGGCAGCGCGGAGTTCGCCGCGTCCGTGTACGCGCGGATCCTGGCCGGCCACGCGTCGGTGGCCGACCTGCGCGGCCTGGCCGGCCGGCCCAGCGAGGAGCAGGAGCAGGCGTGCCTGGCCGCCCTCGCCGAGGGCACCGACGTGGTCATCGGCGGGCTGCTCCCCCGCGACTGGGACGGGCATCGCGCCGGGCGCCCCGACCTGCTCATCCGGGATCCGGCCGGCGGCTACGTGCCCGGCCTGGTGCGCCACCAGCGGGTGGTCGACGTGCGCAGGGACGACCTGCCCTACACCTGGTCGGAGCTGGGCGACCTGCCGCACCGGCGCAGCGGCACGGGCTGGCGGTACCGCTGGCACTGGCGGTGGGCGAACTCCCTGCAGCTCGCGCACCTGTGGCGGCTGCTCGGCCCGATCGGGCAGCAGTCCGCGAGCGGGCCGTGGGGCGTGATCGTCGGCAACGACGAGGTCGCGCCGGGCGGCCCGCGGGCGACCTGGCTCGACCTGGCCGAGCCGGCCGCCCCGCCGGCACCCGCCCAGGTGGCGCCGGGCAGCGCCGGCACGGACCACGTGCCGCCCGTGAGTGCGCTGGACCGCTACGACCACGAGTTCGCCCTGCGGGTCGACCTGGCCGAGCGCGCGGCCGCCGCGGACCCCGACGATCCGCCGCTGCTGCACCCCGTGGTCAGCTACGAGTGCAACTACTGCCCGTGGTGGTCGCTGTGCCGTGACCAGCTCGACGATGACGACCTCAGCCTGCGAATCAGCAAGTCGCCTCTGGACCACCACGAGATCTCCGCGCTCCGCGCCGCCGGCGTGACCACCGTCGGTGAGCTCGCGCGCAGCGACGTCGACGCGCTGCTGCCCGGGTACCTGCCGCGCGTCGCCCACCGTCCCGGCGCGGAGGACCGGCTCCGGCTGGCCCAGCGCCGCTCGCGACTGCTCGCCGAGGGGGTCCAGCTGGAGCGCACCACGGGCGGGCCGATCGCGGTGCCGTCCGCCCCGCTCGAGGTGGACATCGACGTGGAGACCTCCCGCGACGACCGGGTCTACCTGTGGGGTTTCTGGATCAGCGACGGCAACGGCGGCGGCCGCTACCAGGAGTTCAGCAGCTTCACCGAGCTCGACGACGCGGGCGAGCGCGCGCTGGCCCGGCGGGCGATGGTGTGGCTGCAGGAGCTGGTCGCGGATTCCGACGCCCTGGTGTTCCACTACTCCGACTACGAGGTGGTCCGCCTGCAGCGCCTCGCCGCGGCCGACGACGACCTCATGCAGTGGGCGGTCCACTTCGCCGACACGCATTTCGTCGACCTGTTCCAGGCCGTGCGACAACACTTCTTCGGCGCTGGCGGCCTCGGCCTGAAGGTGGTCGCGTCCGCCGGCGCAGGATTCCACTGGCGCGACGACGACCCCGGCGGCCTGAACAGCATGCGCTGGTTCGAGGAGGCCGTGCACGCCACCACCGAGCAGGAGCGGGCCCGGGCACGCACCCGGGTGCTGGAGTACAACGAGGACGACGTGAAGGCCACCTGGCAGCTGCGCCGCTGGCTGCGCGAACTTGGCTGAGCCGATTCCTGGCGCGGGCCTCAAGAGGGCGCGATTCCCCTTGTGGAGTCACGTTCCACGAGACGGGAGGGGACGATCACCTCGGCCGCCTCGGTGCGTCCGCTGGTGCGCTGGTCGATCAACTCGACCGCCGCGTGTGCCATCGCCGCGACATCGGGGTCGACGCTGGTCAGCGAGACCCCCAGGGTGTGTGTGAGGGCGGTGTTGTCGAAGCCGGCCAAGCCGATATCCGCGCCCGGGCGCAGGCCAAGAGCCTCCAGGCGACTGGCCATGGCGATCGCGACCCGGTCGTTGTGGCACATGATGCCTACGCCGGACGCGAGCAGGTCCTCAAGGCCGGGCACCTGTTCGGGCACGGCTCCGTGCCGGGGCGCCGTAAAGGCCCGCACCGGCATGCCCGCTGTCTCCTGCGCCTCCGCGTAGCCGAGTCGACGTTCCCGGGATGAATCGCCCTCCGCGGGCCTCTCGTAGCCCAGGTAGACGATCGGGTCATAGCCCCGCGAACGCAGGTGCTCGGTGACCAGCCTGCCGTTGGCGTGGTCGTCGGAATGCACGAGGTCAACCGTCCCCGGCGCACGATTGCGGGTGAGCACCACGGTCGGCGACACCTCCCCGTAGCGCGCCAGTGCGTCCATGTCGAGCAGCGGCGAGACCAGGATCAGGCCCGAGACCCGCAACTCGAGGAACCGCTCGATGGCGCTCACCTCACGGTCCGCGTCCTCGGCAATACTGGCCAGCAGCGGCACGTAGTTGCGCTCCTCCCCGGCGGTGCGCAACGCCTCGGCGAGCTCGCCGTAGAAGTGGTTCGCGAACCCCGGCAGCACCACTCCGATCAGGTCCGAGCGGCTCCGGGCCAGCGAGCGCGCGGCAGCGTTCGCCCGGTACCCCAGGTCGGCCATCGCCTTCTCGACCGCAGCGCGGCGCTCCGGCGACACCCGCGGGTCGTTGCGCACGACCAGCGAGACCAGTGGACGCGACACGCCGGCCAGGCGCGCCACGTCCGCCTGGGTCGGCGGCCGCCCGTCCATCTGTGCTCCGATCAGCCGAGTTCTTGCTGGATGCGTTCGAGCATGCGGCGGTTGATGTTGTCGGCGTCCTCGTGCCAGCCGAACACGCACACGGACACGACGCCGTCGAAGCCGATCTCGCGCAGGGTGGCGA
>JAGQUI010000319.1 GCA_020438595.1 Propionibacteriaceae bacterium
CTGTTGTCGCCCTCGCTCACGATGTAGAAGCCGAGCTCGCCCTTCGTCGCCTCGATCGCCCGATACACCTCGCCGCGCGGCGGGCGCAGGTCGGTCACGATCTTGAACTGGTAGATGAGCTCCTCCATGGAGCTGAACACCCGGTCCTTCGGCGGGAGCACGTAGCGATAGTCGCGCGCGATGTGCTCGCCGTCGGGCATCCCGCCGAGCGCCTGCGAGATGATGCGCGAGCTCTGGCGCATCTCCTCGAGGCGGATGAGGTACCGGTCGTACACATCGCCGACCGTCCCGATCGGGATCTCGAAGTCGTAGTTCTCGTAGCCGCAGTAGGGCTCCGCCTTCCGGAGGTCGTGCGGGATGCCGGCCGCGCGGAGGTTGGGTCCGGTGAGCCCGAGCGCCATCGCCTCGTCGGCCGTCAGCACGCCGATGTTCCGGGCGCGGTCGTACCAGATGCGGTTGCCGGTGAGCAGCAGCTCGTACTCGTCGACGCACGCGGGGAACCGATCCGCCCACTCCTTGAGCCGACGGAGCAGGTCGGAGGGGATCTCCGCCTTCACCCCGCCGAAGCGGATGAACTCCTGGTTCGTCCGCAGGCCGGTGAGCTCGTCGAGCATGTCGAACAGGTCCTCGCGCTCCCGGAACGCGAGGAAGAACGGCGTCACCGCGCCGATCTCGAGCGCGGACGTGCCGAACCACACGAGGTGCGCGGTGAGGCGCATGCACTCGAGGATCGCGGCGCGGATCGCCTGTGCCTTGGCGGGGACCTCGATCCCGCACAGGGTCTCGACCGCCATCGCGTACGCGACCTCGCTCTGCAGCGGCGCCAGGTAGTCGAGCCGATCGGCCATCGGCATCCACTGCTGGTAGGTCACGTGCTCGGCGTGCTTCTCCTTGCCGCGGTGCAGGTACCCGAGGACCGGGTCCATGTCGACCACGACCTCGCCGTCGAGCTTCAGGATCACCTGCAGCACGCCGTGCGTGGACGGGTGCTGGGGACCCATGTTCAGGGTGATGACCTCGCTGTGGAGGTCGCCCTCCACCGTCGCGGTCGAGGAGAACGAAAGGTCGGTGAGGTCCCTCACGGCGTGGTGCTCCCGGCGCCGGGGATCGGACCCGCGCCCTCGGGCCTGGGCATCATGACGCCGCCGTGGAGGCGGTAGACCCTCTCCGGCTCGATGCCCTCGACCGGGAAGTCCTTGAGCAGCGGGTGGTGCTCGTACTCCTGCGGCAGCAGGATGCGGCGCAGGTCGGGGTGCCCGTCGAACCGGATCCCGAACATGTCCCAGGTCTCGCGCTCGTGCCAGTCGGCCGCCGGGTAGGTGGCCACCACGCTCGGCACGTGCGGGTCGGCGTCCGGGCAGGCGGTCTCGACGCGCAGCCGCCGGTTGTGGGTCATCGACTGCAGGTGGTAGACGACGTGCAGCTCGGCGCCGGCGTCATCGGGGTAGTGCACGCCCGAGACGGACGCGCAGAACTCGAACCGCAGCAGGGCGTCGTCGCGCAGCGTCCGGATCACCTCGGACAGCTTCTCCCTGGGCACGTGGAAGGTGAGCTCTCCACGGTCGAGGACGACCTTGATGAAGGGGTCCTCGACGAGCGCGAGCACCCGGGCGTGCACGTCGTCGTACCAGGAGCCGAACGGCGGCTCGGCGGCCGCGGGCCACTCGACCGCGCGCACGATCCGGCTGTAACCGGAGGTGTCACCGGTGCCCTCGCTCCACATGCCGGAGCGGGTGGCGACCTGCTGCGGGGCCTCGGGGACGGCCGGGGTGAGGTCGGGCTGGGCGTCCTCGCGTTCGACGCCCGCCTTGGGCGCCGCCTCGGGGTCGGTCACCTTCTCGCTGATCGTCTTCTCCTCGCCCGGGACGGTCGCGGGCTTGTCGTCGCTCATCGCAGCAGGCCCTTCATCTCGTGGGTGGCCGGCGCGACCAGGGCGGCCTGCTCGGCGGCCTCCCACGCATCGAGCTCGTTCTGGGCCATCGGGCGCTTGGCCACGATGTCCTTCTTCAGCTTGAACATCGCATCGATCAGCATGTCCGGACGGGGCGGGCAGCCGGGCACGTACACGTCCACGGGCACCAGGTGGTCGCCGCCCTGCACGATCGCGTAGTTGTTGAACATGCCGCCGCTGGAGGCGCACACGCCCATCGCCATCACCCACTTGGGGTTGGGCATCTGGTCGTAGACCTGCCGCAGCACGGGCGCCATCTTCTGGCTGATCCGGCCGGAGATGATCATCAGGTCGGCCTGCCGCGGCGACGCGCGGAACACCTCCTGGCCCCAGCGGCCGGCGTCGAACCGCGGCGCGCCGTAGGTCATCATCTCGATGGCGCAGCAGGCCAGGCCGAAGGTCGCCGGCCACAGCGACGCCTGCCGCATCCAGCCGAACACGCCCTCCAGCGTGGTCAGCACCACGCCCTGGGGGATCTTGTCCTCAATGCCCATATCTTCTTACTCCCGTCAGTCCCACTCCAGGCCACCGCGACGCCACACGTAGGCGTACGCGATGAACACCGTCGCCATGAACAGCACCATCTCGACCAGGGCGAACAGGCCCAGCTGCTTGAAGGTGACCGCCCACGGGTAGAGGAAGATGGTCTCGATGTCGAACACGATGAACAGCATCGCGATGATGTAGTACTTGATCGGGAACCGGCCGCCGCCGATCGGCTGCGGAGTGGGCTCGATGCCGCACTCGTAGGAGCTGTACTTGATCTTGTTCCAGCGCCGCGGCCCGAGGAACGCGCTCAGCGTGATCGAGATCGCCAGGAAGAACGCCGCCAGGGCCATGATGCCCAGCAGCGGAATGTAAGGGCTCATCGTGGTGCGGTTCCCTTCTGCAGCGGCCGTTGCACAGGATTTGTCATGCTGAGGGTGCCACCTTTGCGAGGGCAGTGATGACTTTGTCCATCCAATCACCATCCCGGGTGTCGTAGAGGTGCGCCAGCAGTTTCATCGTGAACCGCATCAACGTCGGCCGCGGTAGACCGTACCGGGTACAGAGGTGCATCACCTGCGGGTGCTCGATCAGGGAGACGAACACCTGGCCGAGCCGGAAGTACCCTCCCCACTCGGACTTCAGCCGGGCCGGGTAGCCGCGCAGCGCACGCTCGGCGCTCGGGGTGCCCCAGCCGCGGAAGTGGGCGTCCGCGATCGCGTCGGCGGCCATCTCGGCGGCCTCCATCGCATACGAGATGCCCTCGCCGTTGAACGGGGAGACCATGCCACCCGCGTCGCCGACGAGCAGCAGGCCTCGGGTGTAGGCGGGCTGGCGGTTGAAGCTCATCGGCAGCGCCGCGCCGAGCGTGCGTCCGACCTGGTTCTCGGGACGGAAGCCCCACTCCTCGGGCGTGTTGGCCAGCCACGCACCGAACATCTCGCGGTAGTTCAGGCCGGCCGGCTCGGAGCTCGAACCCACGGTGCCGAGGCCGACGTTCACGGTGCCGTCGCCCATGCCGAAGACCCAGCCGTAGCCGGGCAGCAGGTTCGACTCCCCCGGCCGGCCGTCCCACAGCTCGAGCCACGACTCCATGTAGTCGTCGTCGGTGCGCGGCGAGGTGAAGTAGGCGCGCACGGCGACGCCCATCGGACGGTCGGTGCGCCGCTCCAGGCCCATGCCCAGGGCCAGCCGCGAGGAATTCCCGTCCGCGGCGATCACGACCGGGGCCCGGAAGCTGCGGCCGTCCTTCGTGGTGACGCCGACGATCCGCTCGGTGCGCGCGTCCACGATCGGCGCGGTGACGTTGGTCTGCTCGTACAGGCGCGCACCGCCGGCCACGGCGCGGTCGGCGAGGATCTTGTCGAACTGT
>JAGQUI010000031.1 GCA_020438595.1 Propionibacteriaceae bacterium
TCAGCCGTCCGACCGTCCTGCACCTGCAGGGGCCGGCCAGGTCCTGACGCGGAAAGGAACCGTCCCCGTTCTGCGTCGCCGGCGTGGAATGGGGACGGTTCCTTTTCGCGTCACCGGCGGCACGCTCAGCGGGCGTGCGCGTCCAGCCAGTCCAGCGCCCGGCCGAAGAAGTCGGGCGACAGGACGGGGGAGTGGCCGCCGTCCGTGATCGTCCACAGCGCGACCGCGGAGCCGCCCCGGCAGTCCGGCCAGGTGGTGGTGGTCGTCTCGGCGCCCGGCAGTTCCGGGTCCAGATCCAGCGCGTCGCCGGCGCCGCCCTTCGCCGCGCAGCCGTCGAGTCCCGCCCAGCGCTGCACCGTCCCGGTGGCGGACGGGTACTGCGCCGTCCCTGCGAACGCGACGGTGTCGTCGGCGGTGCCGTGCACCTGCAGGACCGACACGGGCTCGGACGGCCGGCACGCGTCCGGGTCGATGCTCAGCGGGCCGGCCAGCGAGACGATCCCGGTCACCTGGTCCGCGTGCTCGCAGGCCAGCCGGTGCGCCATGAACCCGCCGTTGGAGTGGCCCACCACGAACACCCGTGCGGTGTCGACGGCGTAGTGCTGCCCGACCAGGCCGATCACGGCGCTGAGGTGGGCGGAGTCGTCCACGCCGCTGCCGTCGAAGTCGCAGCAGGCGTTGGTCGCGTTCCAGAACTGGCGGCCCTGGCTGTCCCTGGTGCCCTCCGGCAGCGCGACGAGCAGCCCGCGCCCGGTCGCGGTGGCGGTGAGCGACCAGTAGTCGTCCAGGGAGGACGCGTCCGAGCCGTAGCCGTGCAGGCCGACGACCAGCCCGGCCGGGGTGGACGGGTCGTAGCCGGGTGGCACGGCCAGCCGGAAGTCCCGGCCCTCGAGGCTGAGCGTGCCGGTGGCGCCCGCGGCGATCGGCGGCCCGGACGCTCCCACCGGCGCGACGCATCCCGCCAGCGCCAGGAGGACCAGCGCCGACAGCGCCGCCATCCACGTCCTCACCCCTGAAGGATCCCACGGCGGACCGAGTGAGGAACC
Source organism: Propionibacteriaceae bacterium (assembly GCA_020438595.1). Next base: position 1,047 of record JAGQUI010000031.1, read on the forward strand.
GTCCCCAACCCGGTCCGCGTCCGCGCCGGCGGGACTTGCGGTCGTGCCGGGATGGAGCAGCCCCACAAAGTGGCCAGGATTGGCCGTAGTCGGCCGATACTGGCCACTTTGCGGGAGGCGGGGTTGCGGGTGGGGCCTGTGGGACGGAAGTGACGAGTGGGACGGCCTGCCGGGCGCGGACGGGGCCATCCGGGAAGGCGCTCGCTGAGCGTGCGGTACCCTCGACCGCGAGGGGATTGCCGGCCCGGCAGGAGGGCCTGGTTCGGCCGTCCCCACGCACCAGTACCGCTGAAGCTTCTTCCGGGGGAGCCTTGCCGCCTCGTCTGCCGACGACCGCCCCAGTACTGTCCGGGTTCTCCTACCTGCGACCGCTGGGGTCTGGTGGCTTCGCCGATGTCTACCTCTACGAGCAGGACCTGCCGCGCCGCCAGGTCGCGGTGAAGGTACTCCCCGCCGGCCTGCAGGGCACCGACGTGCGCCGCATGTTCAACGCCGAGGCCGACGTGCTGGCCCGGCTCAGCGCGCACCCCTCGATCCTCACCGTCTACCAGGCCAGCGTCTCCGCCGACGGGCGTCCCTACATCGTGATGGAGTACTGCCCGGCCTCGCTCGGCGAGCGGTTCCGGCGCGAGCGGATCGCCGTGCCCGAGGTACTCGCTGCGGGCGTCAAGATCGCCAGCGCGCTCGAGACCGCCCACCGCGCCGGCCTGATGCACCGCGACGTGAAGCCGTCCAACATCCTCCTCACCGAGTTCGGTGCACCCGTGCTGTCCGACTTCGGCATCGCCGCCTCCCTCACCGGGGACGGGGCCGAGCAGCTGTTCGCCATGTCCGTGCCGTGGAGCGCCCCCGAGGTGATCGGCGAGCACACCGCCGGCAGCGTCGCGTCCGAGGTGTGGGCGCTCGGCGCCACCGTCTACTCCCTGCTCGCCGGACGCAGCCCGTTCGAACGCGACGGCGCCGGCCAGAACACCGCAGAGCAGCTGAAGCGCCGGATCGGCCGCGCCGTCTACACCCCGACCGGACGCCGCGACGTGCCGGCCGAGCTCGAGGACGTGCTCGCGAAGGCCCTGCAGCGCGACCCCCGCCAGCGGTACGCGAGCGCCCGCGAGTTCGCCGAGGCGCTGCAGGAGGTGCAGCGGGGCCTGGGCCTGCCCGAGACCGCGCTCGAGATCGCCTCCGACAGCTGGGCGGCCGGCGGCCGGGCGATCGACTTCGCCGACAGCGGGGAGCGCGGCCCGACCCGGGCCAGCGTCGCCTACGTCAGCCCGCGCAAGGCCGCCGCCACCGACACCCTCAGCGGACGCAGCGCCGAGAGCGGCTCCTCCGGCATGGCCGAGCCCGGCCGGAAGCCGCGCGCCAGCTGGCCCTGGATCCTCACCGGCGTCGCCGCCACCGCCGTGGTGGTGGCGCTGGTCGTCCTGCTCTACCTGTGGCGGGTGGTCTGAGGTGACCCGCCGCAGCCTGCTCACCCTCGGTGGCGCCGTCGCCGCCGTGGCCGCGCTCGTGGTCGGGTCCGTGCTCTGGCCCGGCCTGGACGCCCGCCACGCCGCCAGCCCGGACGTGTCCGTGTGGGCGCTGCAGTCCGGCGAGGGCCAGCGCTACGCCCGGGTGAACACCGAGCTGGGCGAACTGGACACGGTTCGCCAGGTGCGCAACGCCAGCCGGATCGCCCAGGCCGGCGGTGCGGCGTACCTGCTCGCCGACGGCATGGGCCGGGTGGCCACCGTCAACCCCGGCAACCCCGCCGACCTCGACGCGGACGCCCTGCAGGAGGTGCCGGCCACTCCGCCCGGCACGGTCGACGTCGCGCAGTCCGGTGACTTCGTCGCCTTCCGGTCCGACGCCGGCACGGTCAGCTACGGCCGGCTGAGCGGGCTGAACGCGCTCAACCAGCTGCGTGACCCGGCCACCGGCGGCGCGGACGCCCAGCCGTTCGCCGCGGACGCCGTGGCCGTCGACGCCGACGGCGTCCTCACCGCCTACACCGCGCAGACCCACCGGGTGCTGCGCTACGACATCGCCGCCGACCGCCAGCTGGAGGTCGACGACGTGCCCGACGGGCCGGGCGCGACCGGCGTCCAGGTCACCGCGGTGGGCGACCACTGGGCGGTGCTGGCCGGCGACGGCAAGCGCGCCTGGCTCTCCGGCGTCCGGCAGCCGGTGGCGCTCGCGACCTCGGGGACGGTGGCCCTGCAGCGGCCCGCCACCGACGGCGACGCCGTGGTGCTCGCCGACAGCCAGGGCCTGGTCCGGCTCGACCTGCAGGGCAGCGCGGGTCGCAGCTTCCAGGCGACGACCACGCTGGGCGTGCCGGCCGCCCCGGTGGTCGTGGCCGGCCAGCTGCTGGCGGCCTGGCTGCCCCGCGACGGCGGCGGCACCCTGTGGCGCGACGGCCAGTCCGTGCTGCTCGACTACGCCGACCAGGCGCTGGCCGAGGACGCGGTGCCGCAGTTCCAGGTCAGCGACGACCGCGCGATCCTGAACGAGACCCGCTCCGGCTGGGTCTGGACGCTGCCGGACGGCGCCCTCGTGCCCTCCAGCCAGGACTGGTCGCTCGCCGAGCCCGAGCAGCACGAGAGCGCCGACGACGGCACCCGCACCGAGGTCGTGCTCGACCCCAAGCCGCCGGTCGCGGAGAACGACCGGTTCGGCGTCCGCGCCGGCGAACTGGTCAGCCTCCCGGTGCTGCTCAACGACCACGACCCCAACACCGACGTGCTCACCATCGACCCGGGTCGCCTCGCCGGGCTCGACGCCTCGTTCGGCACCCTCACCCTGACCGACAACAACCAGCGGCTCGCCGTGCGGGTGGCCGACGGGGCCAGGGGCTCGGCGTCCTTCAGCTACCGGGTGAGCGACGGCACCGCGGCGAACGGCCGCTACTCCAACACCGCGACGGTCACGCTCTCGGTCTCCGACGACTCGGCCAACGCGGCGCCGGCCTGGTGCCCGAACGGCTGCCTGGCCGACTGGCCCGCGCCCGAGGTGGCGCCGGGGGGCACGGTGACCGTCCCGGTGCTGAACGGCTGGGTCGACCCCGACGGCGACCCGCTGCTCGTGCTCGGCGCGCGGACCACGAGCCGGGCCGTGTCGGTGGCGGCCACCCCGGAGGGCGAGGTCGTGCTGCAGCACCACGACTCCTCGGCCACCGAGGCGACGAAGGTGGGCGTCGACGTCACGGTCGCCGACACTCGCGGGGAGACCACCACCAAGCAGCTCACGTTCCGGGTGACGCCGCGCCCGAAGGTCACCGCCCAGTCGTTCGCGGTCACCGTGGAGGCCGGCGAGACCCGCACCATCCCGGTCTCCGAGCACGTCACCGGCACCGTGTCCAAGCTGGAACTGGCCGACGTCCGGCTGCACGGGGACGGCAAGGTCGGCCTCGCCAACGGCTCGCTCGCCTTCACGTTCAACGCCAGGGACACCGGCTCGCACCTGGTCGACTACACGGTCGGGGACGGCGCGGCGAAAGCCACCGCGCAGGTGCGGGTGACCGTCACCGACGGCAAGTCCGCCCAGCTCGCCACCGCGCCCGTGATCGCCTTCGTCCGCGCGGGCGAGGACGCCACCGTCGACGTGCTCGCCCCCGTCGACAACCCGACCGGGCGGGTGCTGCTGCTCAGCGGCGTGAAGGCGGAGGCCGCAAAGCGCGCCACGCTCACCGTCGACACCGTCGGCCAGTCGTCGCTCCGGGTGCTCGGCACCACCGCGGACGGGGCGCCAGGCCGGCTCGGCACGGTCAGCTACACCGTCTCCGACGGCGAGGACGCCCGGGTGCACGGCGCGGCCACCGTCTACCTGCTGCCGCCGGCGGCCCAGCTCGCGCCGATCGCGCTCGACGACGCGGTCACCGTCCGCGCCGGCGCCCAGCTGGACATCCCGGTGACCGCCAACGACATCGCCCCGGCCGGCAGCACCATCTCCCTCGACCCCCGCTCCGTGCGCAGCACCGAGCCGACCGCGCTGGCCTTCGCGTCCGGCAACCTGGTCCGGACGCTCGCCCCGGCCACGCCCGGGTCGTACCGGATCACCTACGCGGTGTACGTGGCCGGCAGCCCGAGCCTCGCCGCGGACGCCACCGTCCGCGTCACCGTGCTGCCCGACAGCGAGAACCGGGCGCCGCGGCCGCAGACCCTGACCGGCCGGGTGCTCAGCGGCCAGGTGGTCGAGATCGGCTTCGACGACCTCGGCGTCGACCCGGACGGCGACTCGGTGCGACTCGACCGGGTCCTCACCCAGCCCCAGCGCGGCTCGGCCGCGATCTCCGCGGACGGCCGCAGCATCACCTACACCAGCGTCGCCGGCGACAAGGGCGGCCAGGTGTCGTTCCGCTACCGGGTGGTCGACAGCCAGGGCGCCACCGGGGAGGGCGCCGTCCGGGTCGGCGTGCTCGACGAGGAGGCCAGCCCGGCGCCGGTCACCTACACCGACTACGTGCAGGTGCAGGTCGGGGCCGACAACACCGTCCGCGTGGCCGCGGTCGCCAACGACATCGACCCGACCGGCGGCACGCTCACGATCACCGGCGTCCGGCCGAACGTGCCCGAGCAGCTCACCGACGGGTCGGCGAACCCCGAGTACGCCCGGCTGGCCGCGCTGGTCGCCGAGCCGACCGAGTCCGACGTGGTGATCACCGCCGGCGAGACGGCGGGCACGGCCTCCTACCGCTACGACGTCGCCAGCAGTTCCGGCAACACCGGCTCCGGCCTGATCGTGGTGAAGGTGGTGCGCGAGGAGGTGCCGAACTTCCCCGTGGTCGCCGACACCGTGCTCACCGCCGAGACCCGCGAGCAGTTCCCGCTCGGTGTCGACGTCGTCACCGGCAAGGCCAGCTGGCCCGGCGGGGACGCGTCCCGGCTCACGCTGGGCCTGTGGCAGGGTGCCGGCCCGGTCGCCGGCGCGGCCACGAACGGCTGGTCGATCTCCGGCGAGCTGCCCGAGCGCTCCCGGATCATCCCGTACGTGCTCACCGCCACCGCTGCGGACGGCACGCCGCTGGAGACGGCCGAGGGCACGGTGATCGCCACCTACGGCTTCCTGCGCGTGCCCGGCGCCGCGGACGTCCAGCTCATCCTGCGCAGCGGCCTGAAGCCGCAGCAGGTCGACGAGGACTCCTCGGTGCGGTTCGACCTCGCGGGCATGGTCGCCGTCCCGACCGGCGCCGTGCTGCAGGTCGGCACGGACGGGCTGGCCGCGTCCGGGTCGCGGCAGGAGGCGTCCTGCAAGCCGGTCGCCGGCACGGTGGTCGAGTACCGGGCCGGCCGCGGGGCGCCGTGGACGGACTCCTGCTACGTGCCGGTGAAGCTGGCCGCGCAGGACACCTGGACCGTCCTCTCGGTGCCGGTCACGGTCACCCCGGCCGCCCCGCAGCCGAGCCTGAAGCCGGCCTCGCTCACCGTGAGTCCCGGCGAGGACGCCACCTACGACCTCGCCCAGATGACGACCTGGGCCGGCGAGGCGGACCAGGCCTCGGTCGTCTACCAGGTGCAGACCGGCGGCCAGCGCTCGTTCGAGGTCTCCCAGAAGGGCCAGCAGCTCACCATCCACGGCATCGAGCACGCCGTACCGGGCACCGACGAGCAGTTGACCGTGCGGATCACCAGCCACGACGCCGTCAAGCCCGCGCCGCTCACCCTGCGGGTCGGACCCGCGCCGAGCGAGTTGCCGCAGGGCGGCACCGCGCAGGAGCAGTGCTCGGAGGAGAAGGGCAGCTCGTGCGAGGTCACCGTGGTCGGCGCGCCCGGCGAGGTGAACCCGCTCCCGCGTGAGTCGCTCGTCCTCGTCGACGTCCGGGGCGGTGACGACTGCCCCGGGGTGTCGTACACGGTGGCTTCGCCGAAGTCGGTCCGGGTGAGCTGGGGGGACGGCACCCCCGGCGGCACCTGCACGGCGTCCTTCTCGGTGCGGGACGCGCAGAGGCGCACCACCGCGGGCGAGCGGGACGGGCACCTGGTCATCGACCTGCTCGGCTACCCGGAGGCGCCCGACAGCGCCAGCCAGGTCGGCTTCTCGATCGACTCGGTGCAGTTGCGGGTGAAGCCCGGCGCGGCCCGCAACGCCTACCCGGAACTGAAGGGGTTCATCGTCCGGCAGGGCGGCGACAAGGTGGCCACGTGCGACCCCGACGGCAGCTGCCCGTCCATCCCGGCCCCGATGGGCGACCGGCGCAGCTACACCGTCACGGCGTACAACGCGGTCGGCGAGTCGAAGGACAGCGTGAAGGCGGACGCGTGGGCCTACGGGCCGCCGCCGTCGCCGGACGGCGCCACGGCCGAGCCGGTGGTCACCTCCGACGGCGACGGCAAGGTGGTCAAGCTCACCGTCGGCGGCATCGACAGCTCGCAGACCGACCGGCTGCGGATCTCGTCGGAGGCCGGGCCGGACCAGACCGTCCGGCTGAACCGCGGCCAGGACAGCGTCGTGATCGAGGCGTTCAACGTCGGCTCGAACCGGCGCACCCGGATCACGATCACGCCCTACTCGCGGTTCGACCTGCCGCCCGACGCGGGCGGCTCCGGGTCCGGCGACAGCATCACCGTCTACGGCAACGGCATCGGCCGCCCCGACGAACTCCAGCTGTCGCTCACCTCCACGGTCGCTGCGGACGGCACCACCGCGACGGTGGCGGCCACCGGGTCGGCCGCCGTGAACGGCGACGGGTCGGAGCTGCGCTACGGCTTCGCCCGCGCCGGACAGCCGTGCCAGCCGAACGGCACCGCGACGAGCCAGTCGTTCACCGGGCTACGGGCCGGCGACGCCTACGACATCACGATGTGCGTCGCCTCGCTCTACAACGGCCAGGTGTTCGGCACCGCGAGCACGACGCAGACCGTCCGCGCCCTGCAGGAGCCGCCGGCGCCCACCGGCTACACCTACGTCGTGAACAAGCAGGCCGCCGGGTCCGACACCCACCCGCAGTGGCTGGTCGGGGCCACGCCGACCTCGGCCGAACAGCCGCCGTACAAGAACCAGGCCGTCTTCGACAAGCCGAGCGGCACGTTCGGCACCGCCTTCGCGAACAACTACCGGGTGCGCTACTGCCACGAGCAGTGGACCGACGCCTGCGGCGCCTGGGGACCGGTCAAGGCGAACGCCGACGCCGCCGCGGGCCCGATCGCGCCGTTCCCGGTGCAGGTCACCGGCCTGGGCATCGCGAAGTGCGTCGGCGAGAAGGTGCCGACGAAGGCCGGCGACTCCACCGGCGACAAGGCCATCATCGACCTGGACGCGACGAGCGCCGAGTACTGGGTGCCGGACGGCGCCGGCGGCGGCACCTGGAAGGCCGGCGGCACCGACGGCGCGGCGCCGGCCATGGCCACGAAGGTGCGCGGGGTGAAGCTGACCGTCAGCTGGCCGCCCGACTGGGGCCTGAACGCGTTCCACACCACCGCAGGGGCCGACTGCACCCCGACCGCGACGCCCGACCCGCAACCCACCGCCAGCCCGACCTCCACCCCCTGACCACGACAGGAGTCACCGAGCACCATGCCCATCTCGCAGGAGCAGGCCACCTGGTTCCAGCGCACCTTCGCCGGGATCGCCGACAACGTCGAGCAGGTGATCGTCGGCAAGCGCCACGTCGTCGAGCTCGTGCTGACGGCGATGCTCAGCGAGGGCCACGTGCTGCTCGAGGACGTGCCCGGCACCGGCAAGACGTCGCTGGCCAGGGCCCTCGCCGCGTCCGTGGACGGCACCAGCACCCGGATCCAGTTCACCCCCGACCTGCTGCCCGGCGACGTCACCGGGATCACCGTGTACGACCAGAAGACCGGGGAGTTCGAGTTCCACTCCGGCCCCGTGTTCGCCAACATCGTGCTCGCCGACGAGATCAACCGGGCCAGCCCCAAGACCCAGTCCGCGCTGCTGGAGGTGATGGCCGAGGGCCGGGTGACCATCGACGGCGTCACCCGGCAGGTCGGGCTGCCGTTCCTGGTCATCGCCACCCAGAACCCGGTCGAGCAGGCCGGCACCTACCGGCTGCCGGAGGCCCAGCTGGACCGGTTCCTGATGAAGACGTCGCTGGGCTACCCGGACCGCGCCTCCACCGTCCGGATCCTGGAGGGCTCGGCGGTGAGCCGGCACGAGGTGGGCGCGGTGATCTCGCCGCAGGCGCTGCTGAACATGGCCGCGATGGCGCGCGACGTCTACGTCGACCCGCTCGTCTACGACTACATCGCCCGGCTCGTCGAGGCGACCAGGGACGCCGAGCAGGTGCGGCTCGGCTCCAGCATCCGGGGCGGTCTGGCGCTGACCATGTCCGCGCGGGCGCGGGCCGCGTCGCAGGGGCGCGGCTACGTCGTGCCCGACGACGTGAAGCTGCTGGCCGAGCCGGTGCTCGCGCACCGGCTGATCCTGCACCCCGAGGCGGAGTTCGACGGGGTCACCGCCGAGGCCGTGATCGGGCAGGTGGTGCTCTCCGTGCCGCCGCCCAGCGAGCGGGCCGCCGGCTGAGCCATGGAGTCCACCGAGTCCCGGCTGACCCGGACCACCGCCCAGACCGGCACGCGCACGCGCACGGTCTACGGTGCCGGGCGCGAGGGCGCGGTCGTGGGCGCCGTGGTCACCTCGCTGCGGTTCTGGCAGCGGGTGCGCGGGTGGCTGTCCGTCGCGGGCCACGTGGTCGCGGAGACGGTGACGCCGGCCGGCTGGCTGGTGCTCGCCGCGGCGAGCGTCGGCCTGGGCCTCGGCATCGGCTTCGGCTGGGTGGAGTGGATCGTGGCCGGGCTCGCCGCGCTGGTGCTGGTGGTGCTGGCGGTGCCTTTCCTGCTCGGGCGTCCCGACTACGACGTCGACCTGGGCATCACCGCGCAGCGGGTGGTGGCGGGCAGTGAGGTGACCGGCGCGGTCCGGGTCGCGAACATCGGACGCCGCACCGCGCTGCCCGGCCGGCTGGAGGTGCCGGTCGGCTCCGGGCTGGTCGAGCTGGCGCTGCCGCTGCTGCGTCCCGGCCGGGAGATCGCCCAGGACCTGGTGGTGCCGGCTGCGCGGCGCGGCATCGTCACCGTCGGCCCGGTGACCGCCGTCCGGGCCGACCCGGTGGGGGTGTTCCGCAGGGAGCTCGCCTTCGAGGACGTGCACGACCTGTACGTGCACCCGCGGACGGTGGGGGTGCCGTCCACGAGCGTCGGGCTGGTGCGCGACCTGGAGGGTGCGCCGACCCGGCACCTGGTGGACTCCGACGTCTCGTTCCACGCCATCCGGCCCTACGCCCCCGGCGACTCCCGCCGCCAGATCCACTGGAAGTCGACCGCGAAGACCGGCGACCTGATGGTGCGCCAGTACGAGGAGTCCCGGCGGTCGCGGATCGCGGTCGTGCTCAGCTGCGCCACGGACGAGTACGCCGACGCCGGCGAGTTCGAGCTCGGGGTCAGCGCCGCCGCGTCCATCGCCGTGCAGGCGATCCGGGACGGCCGCGACCTCGACGTGATGGCCAGCGCCGAGGTGCCGGAGCTCGTGCGGTCGCGGATGCGCGCGATCCGGACGCTGCCCACCACCTCGCCCCGCGCGCTGCTGGACGGCTTCTGCACGGTCGAGACGGCGGTCTCGACGATGCCGCTGGCCGAGGTGTGCCGGCTGGCCGCCGAGTCCACCGACCAGCTGTCGCTGGCCGTGGTGGTGGCCGGCTCGCCGGTGGGGCTGCGCGCCCTGCGGCAGGCCGCGCTCGCCTTCCCGGTCGACGCCGCGGTGATCGCGGTGGTGTGCGACGAGAGCGCCCGGCCGCGGCTGCGCCAGTTCGGGTCGATGGCCGTGCTCACCGTCGGGGTGCTCGGCGACCTGACCCAGCTGCTCGTCCGCGGGGCCCAGTCGTGAGGGCGCGCCGGGTGGCCCGCGACGCCCGCACGCGGTTCGGCCGGATCGAGGTCGGCGGGGCGCTGTTCGTGGCCGCGATGACCGCGCTCGCCGCCTTCGCCGCCTGGCCGGTCTACGCCTCGTCGGCCTACCTGGTGCTGGTCGGCACCTGCGTCGGCGCGGCCGCGGTGCTGGCGGTGCTCGCCCACCGCCTCGCCTGGCCGGGCTGGCTCACGACCGCGGCGGCGTCCGGGGTCGCGGTGGTGATCGGGCTCGTCGTGGCCGTCCCGGTGTACCGGGTGGGCGCGCTGCGCGGCATCACCTGGCTGTTCGCCGGCCTCGTCACCGCCTGGAAGGACCTGGTCACCGTCGAGTTGCCGGTGGGGGAGTACCGCAACCTGCTCGTGCCCGCGCTGGTCGTCTTCCTCGCCGGCCCGCTCGCCGCCCTGCTGCTGTCCTGGCGGCGCAGCCGCAGCTTCGTCGCCGCGGCCCCGGTCGCCCTGGCCATGCAGTGGTTCGGCCTCGGCTTCGGTGCGGACACCACGGTCGTCCCGGCCCGGATCGGCGGGTTCGCCGTCGCCGCCCCGCGGGAGGCGCTGCTCGGCGGGCTCGGCCTGCTGCTCTGCGTGGGCTGGCTGGCCTGGCGCGCCCGGGCCGAGCGGACGGAGGCGCTGCACCGGGCCGCGCAGGCCAGCGGCGTCCGGCTGACCCGGGTGCGCGGCGCGGCGGCACTGCGCTCGGCGGCCCTGGCCTGGGTGATGGTGGCGGCGGCCGTGGCGGTGGCGCTGCTGGCCACGCCGGTGGTGGCGTCCGGGCTGGACCGGGACGTGCTGCGCAGCGGCACCGGGCCCGACCTGCAGCTCGCCCGGGCGGTCGATCCGCTGGTGGCCTACCGCGAATCGTTCACCGACGCCCGGTTCGAGACCGTCCTGTTCCAGGTGCAGTCCACCGGCGCGGTGCCCGATCGGGTCCGGCTGGCGACCCTCACGCACTACGACGGGGTGCGGTTCACGGTTGCCGGTGACGACGGCTCCGCGTTCCGCCGGGTGCCGTACCGTCGCGACCCGGGCCCGGGCGAAGCCGCAGGCCTGTCGGTCACGACGGGTGCGCTCGGCTCGCTGTGGCTGCCGTTCGCGGGCTCGCTGGCGTCCATCGACTTCGGCGGGCCGCGGGCGCAGGCGCTCGGCGACGGCTTCTACTACGACCCCGGCACCGGAGCGGCCGTCGACACCGTGCCCGGCGGGCTGGCCGTCGGCGACGCCTACACCGCCCGGGTGGCGCTGGACGAGCCCGCCGACGTCGCGGCGCTCGCCTCACCGGCACTAGGCCCGCGCTACGCCGTGCCGGAGAGCCTGCAGCAGTGGATCCGCAACCAGGACCAGCCGGTGACCGGTGCGGGGCTCGCGGAACTGGCGGCGCGGCTGCGCGCCCGCGGGTACCTCAGCCACGCGCTGACCGCGTCCGGCGAGACGCCGGCATGGGTCACCGCGCTCGGCCCCGACTACTCGTTCCGGCCGAGCACGGCCGGGCACTCGCTGGCCCGGATCGACCAGTTGTTCACCGCCCTGACCGCGCGCGAGGAGGTCGTCGCGGAGTCCGGCGGCCAGGGTTCGCTGGTGGCGGCGGTCGGCGACGACGAGCAGTTCTCGGTCGCGATCGCGCTGGTCGCCGACCAGCTGGGGTTCCCGGCCCGGGTGGTGGTGGGCACCCGGCTCGACTCCGACGACGACACCGGCATTCCCGCCTGCACGGACGGCACCTGCCGCGGCCGCAACCTGTCGGCCTGGGTCGAGGTGCAGGGGGCGGACGGACGCTGGGCCGTGGTCGACGCCACCCCGCAGCACACCCGTGACCTGGCCGCCGAGACCCAGCGTCGTCGTGACCCGGAGAACCCGACCCAGGTGCTGCCGGTGCCCGCCCAGGAGGTGGACCCGCCCGACTCGACGGGCACGCGGGGCGACAGCGACCAGCCGTCCCCGGACAGCGCGCTGAACCTGGCCTGGTTGTGGACCGGGCTGCGGCTGCTGGCGATCGCCCTGCTCGCGTTGCTGGTGGTGCTCGGGCCGTTCCTCGTGGTGATGGTGGCCAAGGTGTTCCGGCGGCGGGCCCGCCGCGGGCGCGCCGACCCCGTGGGGCGGATCACCGGCGGCTGGGACGAGCTGGTGGACGCGCGGATCGATCGGGGTGCGGCGGTGCCGACGCACGAGACCCGTGGCGAGCTGGCCCTCGCCTGGGGCGGCGGGGCCGCGACCGTCCTCGCCGAGGGGGCCGACCGGGCGGTGTTCTCGG
>JAGQUI010000320.1 GCA_020438595.1 Propionibacteriaceae bacterium
CCATCGTGGGCCGCGTGGGATCGGGCTCGTCCGTCATTGGTCCTCACCGCCTGCGGGCTCGGAGCCAGTAAACCGGTGCGGCCCGTGGCGGGTCAATCGGGCACGGGGCCCGGCTCAGCCGCAGGTCACGCCGGTGGCGTGGACGGGGCAGTACCCGTTCGGGTTCTTGTCGAGGTACTGCTGGTGGTAGCGCTCGGCGTAGTAGAACGGTCCGGCCGGGGCGACCTCGGTGGTGATCTCGCCGTACCCGGCCCCGCTCAGCTTCGGCTGGTAGTCCGTGATCGCCGCACGGGCGGCGGCCTCCTGCTCGGGCCCGGTCGGGTAGATCGCCGAGCGGTACTGCGTGCCGCGGTCGTTGCCCTGGCGCATTCCCTGGGTGGGGTCGTGGTTCTCCAGGAACACCGTCAGCAGCGCGGCGTAACTCGTCCGCGTGGGATCGAAGACGACCTTGACCGCCTCGGCCTGACCGGTGTGCCCGGAGCAGACCTCCTCGTAGGTGGGGTTCGGCGTGTACCCGCCCTGGTAGCCCACCGCGGTGGTGATCACGCCGTCCTGCTGCCAGAACAGCTTCTCCGCGCCCCAGAAGCAGCCGAGCGCGAAATAGGCCACCTCTGCGCCGTCGGGCACCTCGTCGATGCGGGTGCCGAGCACCTCGTGGAAGCTGGTGCCTGGGGTGAGGACGGGGCGCTCGCGTCCGGGCAGGGCACGCTCGGGGGTGATCATCGTCGACTTGGTGAAGAACATGCCGCCTCAACGCTGCCCGCAGGCGCGGCATTCCGCGTCCGGCCCGGGGTGGCTGTGGATCAGCTGTGGGCTTCGAGTCGCCAGTCGACCGGGGTGCCGCCCTGGTCGAGCAGCGCGGCGTTCGCCCGGCTGAACGGGCGCGAGCCGAAGAAGCCCGAGTGCGCCGACATCGGCGAGGGGTGGGCCGACGCGATCTGCGGGACGCCGGCCAGCCGCGTGCCGAGCGACTGCGCGTCCCGGCCCCACAGGATGGCGACCAGCGGTCCGCCGCGGGCGGCCAGGGCCTCAATGGCACGCTCGGTGACCTGCTCCCAGCCCTTGCCGCGGTGCGAGCCGGGGGCGCCGGGACGGACGGTGAGCACCCGGTTCAGCAGCAGCACGCCCTGGGCGAACCACGGGGTCAGGTCGCCGGACGCCGCGGGCGGGATGCCCAGATCGGACTGGAGTTCGGCGTAGATGTTCACCAGGCTCCGCGGCAGCGGCCGCACGTCCGGCGCGACCGAGAAGGACAGGCCGACGGGGTGGCCGCGGGTGCGGTAGGGGTCCTGGCCCACGATCAGCACCTTCACGTCCGCCAGGGGACGGGTGAACGCCCGCAGTACGTTCGGGCCCGCCGGCAGGTAGTCGCGGCCGGCGGCGAGTTCGGCGCGCAGGAAGTCGCCCATCGCCGAGATCCGGTCGGCGACCGGAGCCAGAGCCTCGGCCCAGTCGGGGGCGATCAGTTCCGGCAGCGGCGTCCTCACGGCCGCCACCCTACTGCCGTCCACCCGCTTCGCTACCCGTAGTTGAGGATGCTACCCAAGTACGGGTAGCACACCGAAGTAGCTGTAGCGAAGCTGAACCGGGGACGGGTCCGGGGGACCCCCGGGGCGCGGACGGGGATGCGCTGGGTAGGGTTCCGGCATGCTCACTCCCCGCCCCCGCCCCCGCAGGCAGCCCGACCCCGGTTCGCGGGTTCCCCGCGGCCTGCTCACCGCCGCCGACTGGTCCTGGCGCGTCCTGGTCGTCGCCGGCGTGGTGGCCTTGCTCTGGTGGCTGCTCACCTACTTCTCTGCGGTCTCGGTGCCGGTCGCGGTCGCCATGCTGCTGACCGCGCTGCTGACGCCGCTGAACCGCCTGCTGCGCGGGTGGCGGTGGCACCCGGCGCTGGCCGCGGCCGCGTGCCTGCTGGCGATGGTGCTGGTCGTGGTCGGGGTGCTCGCCGCGATCGGTGCGCAGGTCGCCAGGGAGTGGCCCCAGCTCTGGGACAAGGCGCTGGCCGGGTTCGGCACCCTTCTGAACTGGCTGGCCACCGGGCCGCTGCACATCGACCAGGCCCGGCTCGACGCCTACTTCGCCCAGTTCACCGACTGGGTGAACGCGTCCCGGGCCGACCTGGCCGCCGCGGCCGCCCACGCCGGCGTCGGGGTGGGCCACTTCTTCGCCGGGCTCGCGATCGCGCTGATCGCGACGTTCTTCTTCCTGGCGTCTGGACGCCCGATCTGGACCTCGATCACCCGGCTCCTGCCGCGCCACTACCTGACCGCCACCCGGCGCGCCGCCGACCGCGGCTGGGCGTCCCTGGTGTCGTACATGCGGGCCCAGGTGCTGGTCGCGCTCGTGGACGCCCTCGGCATCCTGATCGGCGCGCTGGTGCTCGGCCTGCCGATGCCGTGGGCCCTGTTCGCGCTCACGTTCGTGGCGGCCTTCGTCCCCGTGATCGGAGCGGTGCTGGCCGGGACGGTGGCCTGCGCGCTCGCGCTGGTCACCTACGGCCCGGTGAGCGCGCTGATCATGCTGGCGATCACCGTGTTCGTGATGGAGGCGGAGGGGCACTTCCTGCAACCGATCCTGCTCGGCCGGGCCGTGTCGCTGCACCCGCTCGCCGTGCTGCTCGGGCTGGCCGTCGGCGCCACCATCGCCGGCATCGTCGGCGCCCTGCTGGTGATCCCCGTGCTGGCCTTCGCGGTGGCGTTCATCCGCGGCCTGGATCCGGAACGCTTCGAACCGGCGCCCGAGTTGCCAGAATAGAAAGCCGGGCTTTCGTTTATGGAAAATCAGACCTACCATCGATGCATGAGCACTCCTGACCTGGGTCCGATCCTCGAAGACCTCGCCGCGGGCCGCATCGACGCGTCCGAGGCCGCCCGCCGCATCGACGCGCTCAAGGCGGACGCACCGCCCGAACCGAAGCCGGCCGAGCCGACGAACGAGGAGCTCGGGGAGGACCCCGGACGCCGCCAGTACTCGCCGTACGCCCGCGAGGTGTTCGGCCAGCCCGATCCCGACGAGCCGGCCCCCGCGTCCGGCCGTCGCCGTCCGACCGGCAGCAAGGGCGTCGACCGGATCTCCGTCCGCGCCGTCGGCCGGCGGGTGCGGATCGTGGGCGACCCCGCCGTCGCCACGGCGTCCGCCGAGGGCCCGCACGTACTGCGCCGCAACGGCTCGGTGCTCGAGGTGGCCAGCGATGGCGAGATCGGGCCGAGCCTCGACGGCTTCAGCATCCTGCGGCCGCCCCGCAACCTCGACGACGTCCGCGCGATGGGCCTGGGCAAGGAGCTCTACCTGCGCGTCAACCCCGCCATCATCGTGGACGTGGAGGTCACCGCCGGCCACCTCGCCTGCGAGGGCGTGCCCTACTTCGGCAAGGTGCGGGTCACCGCGGGCGGCGCCGAGCTGAGCGGCATCGCCGAGGTGAACGACGTGCTCGTGCAGGCCGGCTCCGCCCTGGTGAAGGGCACCATCACCACCGGTCGCTCCCGCGTCCGGGTCGAGTCCGGGCAGCTCACCGTCGAACTGGCCGACGACTCCAACGTCACCGTGCGCGGCGAGGCCCAGCTCGGCAAGGTCAGCTGGAGCGGTGGGCACATGGGCCAGGTGGACGAGGTCGTGCTGGGCAACGGCTCGGCCCGCCTCGACGTGGGCGTCGTGATGGGCTGGGCGAACATCAAGGCGGGGAGCGGCGAATGAGCTACCGTGCGCCGACCGAGTGCCCGGTCTGCGGTGGCGAACTCCTCACCACGCGGCTGGGCTGCCGGAACTGCGGCTCCGAGCTGGCTGGGGAGTTCGGCCACTGCGA
>JAGQUI010000321.1 GCA_020438595.1 Propionibacteriaceae bacterium
GAGCAGGTTCATCGCGGCGGTGTGTCGGAACACGTGCGGGTGCAGCTTCCGGCCTGCCAGGGATGGGCAGTGCTCGGCGGCTGTCCGGGCATGGATGTCGAGCCGGCTCCGGGCGGCGTCGGCGCTGAGCCGCCGACCGCCACGGGTGGTGAACACGGGCTGTTCGGCGCCGGTCGGGGTACGGGTGAGCCAGTCGGAGAGCGCCTGCCGGACGGGCTCGTTGAGGGGGACGGCTCGGTGTTTGCGGCCTTTGCCTTCGCAGCGGACGTTGGCCCCGGCGCCGAGGGTGATGTCGCCACGGTTGAGGCTGAGGAGTTCGGAGATCCGCAGCCCGGTTTGGATCGCGGTGAGCATGAGCACGACGTCTCGTCGGCCTGCCCAGGTGTGTTGGTCGGGGGCGGCGAGCAGCGCCTGGGTTTCGGCCTCGGTGAGGTAGGTGATGGTGGCTTTCTCGAAGCGTTTGGCGGGGATCGCGAGGACTTGGGCGATCGTCGCTGCGTGCTCGGGGTGGAGCAGGGAGGCGTAGGCGAACAGGGACCGGATCGCGGTGAGCCTGGCGTTGCGGGTGCGGATCGTGTTGCCTCGGCGGTGCTCGAGATCGTCGAGGAACGCCAGGATCGTCGCCGCGTCGAGTTGGGCCCAGTCCAGTTTCGCCGGGGGTGTCCTGGTTCGTTGCTGGATGAAGGCCAGCAGGAGCCTCATGGTGTCGCGGTAGGCGGCGATGGTGTGTTCGCTGGCTCTGGTGTGACGGGCGAGCCGGTCGGTGAAGAACGACTGCAGGGTCGGGGCGATCAGGGTCATCGCGGGATCACCGCCCCGATCAGTGGTTCCAGCCGGCCCGCCGCGCAGGCGAGGAGTTCGGGGACTGCTGAGAGGTACCAGTAGGTGTTACGCGGTTCGCGGTGCCCGAGATAGGTCGAGAGCCTGGGCAGCAGCCCGGCCACGTCCTGATCGTGGCGGTACCAGCCCAGCAGGGTGGACACAGCGAAGGTGTGGCGGAGGTCGTGGATGCGTGGCCTCCGGGCGGCGCCGGCACCGATCCGGGTGGTCGCGCGGACATGATCGAACACCGAAAACACCGACTCATAGATCAGCCGTCGGCCAGTGCGGGACACGAAGAAGCTGTCGTTGCCCGGCCCGGGCCGGTAGGTCGACCTCACCGCGGCGTAACCGGCGAGCGCTTCGGCCGTGTCGGGCAGTACCGGGACGAGCCGTGACTTGCCGAACTTCGATTCGGTGATGGTGAGGACCCCGGCCTCGAGGTCCACATCGTCGACGTCGAGCCGGAGCGCTTCCCCGACCCGCATCCCGGTGACGGCCAGCAGCCCGAACAGGGTCACGTAGGTGCGGGCATCCCGCTGGTGGCGCAGGCGGCCGGCCTCGGCCAGCACGAGCGCGATGTCGGTGTCGGTGAAGATGTAGGGCGGTTTCCAGCGTTGCCGGCCGGGCAGCAGGCCGATTGGTGGGATCTCGGTGGCCGGGTCGATGCCGGACAGGTAGCGGGCGAACCCACGCACCAGCGTCATCCGGCGCGGCCACGCGCTGCTGTCCGGTCCCGCGACGGGCAGTTGGGACCATTCCAGGGCGGCCTGGACCGTGATCGTGGCCTGTCCGGTGTCGTCCATCCAGGCCACGAACCGGGGAAGCAGTCGGGCATGCTCGGCGAGTTTGTGACCCAGCCCCTGGCGCAGCGCGAGGTAGTCGGCCAGCGCGATCTCCAGAGTGCTCATCGTGATGTCCCCGGCCACGGTTTGGCGACCGTACGCAGCGCGTCCAGGTCAACCTTGGCGTACAGCGCGGTGGTGGCCAGGTCGCGGTGCCGCAGCACCTGGCTGATCGCGGTGATCGGGACCCCACGCGCGACCATGGCCGTGGCCAACGCGTGCCGTAGCCGGTGCGCCCCCACCTCGGGCAGGCCGGCCACCCGGCAGGCGTGCCGGACGATGTCTCCCACCGCCGCGGCCGGGATCGGCCGTAGCGGTGCCCGGCAGGTCAAGAACACCTGCCGGAACTCCGAAGTGGGACGCGCGCCGGTCGTCAGATAGGCGGCCAGGGCCTGTCCGGCTTCGGGCGGCAACGGCATCCGGTTCACCCCACCGCCCTTGCCCCGGACGGTGAGCTCGCCTTGCCGCCAGTGGACGTCGTCCAGGGTGAGCCGCGCGATCTCGATCGACCGCAACCCGAGCCTGGCCAGCAGCACCAGAATCGCGTGGTCCCGCACCCCCATCGGAGTGGCCCGATCGCACGAGTCCAGCAACCCCTGGACGGCGTCCGGAGACAGCCTCGGCACGAGCCCGGTATCGCGCCAGCCGGCCACCGGCGGGACCGCTGCCCCCAACTGAACCGAGATGCGGCCGGTAGCGAACAGGAACCTCAACAGAGCCCGAAGCTCGGCGACCCGGCCCTTCGCCGCCCCGACGCTGCACCGGCGCACCTCGGCCAACAGGAACCGGTTCACCTCCGCACCATCCACATCGCCGACCGCCGCAGCCGGGTCACGCCGGCCAAGGAAGATCCGCGCCGTCCGCAGGTAGCGCACGATCGTGGTCTCCGCGAGCCCGCGTTCCTCGACCAGCCACAACCGGTAGGAGTTGAGCAGCTCGTCCACAGCGGTCACGGAAGGACACCGCGGGTGAGGGGCGGCACCCTGCTCAATCAGGTACTCCAACACATCGAGCGCGGTTCGACGCTCCGCTCTCCGGGCGGACCCGGCCCGCCGAAACTCACCGAACTCGTCGACGCATTCAGGGTCGAGCTCGGACACCCCAATCCCCACGTCCTGCATCCAGCGGCCCATCTGACCCAGGACCTGCAGCATGTTCCGAACCGTGCCGGGGGTGTAACCCCGACCCAGAAGGTCCAGCCGATAGCCCTCCACGAACGGCGCCAGAAAACCCGGCCTACGGCGAGAGCCTGTCATCTCGATGCTCCAATCCCGGGGCACCCTGCCCCACGACCGCAAGCATCCGGCCTGTGATTATGCCGACCTCATCATCGGCACGAGCGCGCAGCCCGCCCGCTCACAAGGCCAAACAGCCCCGGCGGCGTCCCTCATCGGCATAATCACCGGTCCGGCATAAGTCGAGCTATGCCGATGTCGGCATAGATCGACGAGGTCGGCTACATCCCCTTCGACACCGACGCCGCGAACCTGTTCTTCCAACTCGTCGCGTCCCGCTACGAGCAAGGCTCGATCATGGTCACCTCAAACCTGCCGTTCGGCCGTTGGGGCGAAGTCTTCGGCGACGAAGTCGTCGCCGCCGCCATGATCGACCAACCGCCTCGTCCACCACGCCGAAGTCCTCACCCTCGCCGGCGACTCCTACCGCACCCGCGCCCGCCGCGAACTCCTCGCCAAAGAACGCAACAACTAACCAACCAGCCCCGCGGGGGGTCAACTTTCAGAAAGGTGGTTTCCAGCGACGGTCGCAACACTTCCGAGATTGTGGGGTCGTGTTGTCATCATCGCGTCGTGTGAAGAAGGGGCCGGGGCGGCGTCCGCTGTCGGCCAAGCGTCAGCGGTTCATGGAGCTGCGTGAGCGGGGCTGGAGCATCCAGGCCGCGGCCCGGGAGGTCGGGGTGTCCCGGACAGCCGGGAACAACTGGGTCCGGGGCTACAAGACTTACCGGGCCGGTCAGGTGACCGGGTTCGTGCCGGCGCTGGAGCGGCTGGTGGTCCGCGAGATCAGCAGCAGGTACCTGTCCCAGGACGAGCGGATCGAGATCGCCGACCTCCAGCTGCAGGGGTTGAGCGTCCGCGAGATCGGCCGACG
>JAGQUI010000322.1 GCA_020438595.1 Propionibacteriaceae bacterium
TGGTCACGAGACCGACCGGCTGGCGGCGCTCGCGTCCGAACTGGGCGCACTGGGCGTCGGCGTCCGCGAGACCGCGGACGGGCTGGCGATCACCCCCGGTCCACGGCACGGCGGCACCTTCCACACCCACGCCGACCACCGCCTCGCCCATGCCGGCGCCCTGATCGGGCTGGTCACGCCGGGGGTGGGGCTCGACGACGTGGGCTGCACCACCAAGACCCTGCCGGACTTCCCCGGCCTCTGGTCGCACCTGCTCGGGACGGCCGGGTGAGCCGGCAGCGGCGGGACGCGATCACCGACGACCCCCACGAGGGCTTCGGGCGTCCGAGTCGACGGTCCCGGCCCCGCACCAAGGACCGCCCCAGCTACGCCGACGCCGTCGAGGCGATGGTGGTGACCGTGGACCGCGGCCGCTACCGGTGTCTGGTCGCCGAGGACGCCCCGGTCGTCACCGCCACCAAGGCTCGCACGCTCGGCCGCAAGGGTGTGATCGTGGGCGATCGGGTCCGGTTGGTCGGCAACACGACCGGAGCCGAGGGGACGCTGGCGCGGATCGTGGAGGTGGCCGAACGCGAGACCGTCCTACGACGTACTGCGGACGACGACGACCCGTTCGAGCGTCCGATCGTGGCGAACGCCGACCAGCTCGCGATCGTGGCCGCACTGGCCGACCCGCCGCCCCGCGTCGGCATGATCGACCGGATCCTGGTCGCCGCCTACGACGCCGGGCTGGAGCCGCTGCTCGTCCTCACCAAGGCCGACCTGGCCGACCCGGACGGGCTGATGGCCACCTACCGTCCGCTGGGGCTGCGGGTCGTGGCGGTCGAGCCGGGTTCCGACCTCTCCGGCCTGCGCGAGGCCCTCGCCGGGCACCGCAGCGTGCTGGTCGGGCACTCGGGCGTGGGGAAGTCGACGCTGGTGAACGCGCTGATCCCCGGGGTCGACCGGGAGGTCGGCGAGGTGAACGAGGTCACCGGGCGCGGCCGGCACACCTCCACCAGCGCGATCGCGCTCCGGCTGCCGGACGGCGGCTGGGTGATCGACACCCCCGGCGTCCGTTCGTTCGGGCTCAGCCACGTCACCCCCGACTCGATCGTCGCCGCCTTTCCCGACCTGTCCGAGATCGTCGAGGACTGCCCGCGCGGCTGCCGCCACGACTCCGCCGCGCCCGAGTGCGCACTCGACGTCGCCGTGGCGGACGGTCGGCTGCCCGCCGAACGGCTGGAGTCGTTCCGCCGCATGGAGAAGGCCTTCGGCTAGTCGTCGCGGGTACTCGCTGCGGCGCCGCTAGATTGAGGGCCATGCCCGACCAAGCACTCCTCGATGACCTCAGGCTGGCCCACGTGCTCGCCGACCAGGCCGACGCGATCACGATGGCCCGGTTCAAGGCCACCGACCTCGCCGTGAGCACGAAGCCGGACATGACCCACGTCACCGACGCCGACACCGCCGTCGAGGACGCGATCCGCGCCATGCTGGGCCGCACCCGTCCGCGGGACGCCGTGCACGGCGAGGAGCGCGACGACTCCGGCTGGGGGCCGCGGCGCTGGGTGATCGACCCCATCGACGGTACGGCGAACTACGTCCGCGGCGTGCCGGTCTGGGCGACCCTGATCGGGCTCATGGTCGGAGACGAGGTCGTGGCCGGGGTGGTCTCGGCCCCGGCGCTGTCCCGGCGCTGGTGGGCGCACAAGGGCGGCGGCGCGTTCACCGGACGCACCCTGCTGCAGGGCTCGCCGATCCGGGCGTCCGCCGTGGCGAACCTCGACGACGCGTTCCTGTCCTACTCCTCCATCGACGGCTGGGTGGAGTCGGGGCGCGGGCAGCAGTTCGTCGACCTGATGCGGGACTGCTGGCGAACCCGGGCGTTCGGCGACTTCTGGAGCTACATGCTGCTCGCCGAGGGCGCCGTCGACCTGGCCGCAGAGCCCGAGCTGGCGCTGCACGACATGGCTGCGCTGACCGTGATCGTCACCGAGGCGGGCGGCCGGTTCACCAACCTGGACGGGCGCGACGGCCCGCACGGACCGGGTGCGATCGCCACCAACGGCGCGCTGCATGACGAGGTCGTGGCCCGGCTCGCCACCGACGTCTGATCCTCGGACCGAATTGGGGACGGTTCCTTACTCGGTCCACCCCCGTCCGCCTCAACAAAGTGGCCCGTATTGGCCGTAGTCGGCCTATTCGGGCCACCTTGCGGTGGTGGTGTGGATGTGGACCGAGTAAGGAACCGTCCCCAACCTGGTCCAGGGACGTCAGGCGGGACGGCCGACGCGGCGGCGGTGCGGACGCAGCCTGCCGACGGTGAGCCTGCGGGACGGCGGCACGATGCCGCTCGCCAGCCGGCCGGGACGGGTCGTCCGGGCCTCGCACTCGATCACGGCACCTGCCATTGCGTGGGGGGCCATCGCCTGCACCTTCTTTCCACACCCGACGCCGGGGGACGTCGGGTCGGTCGTTGCTCTCGCCACAATTGCACCGCATCCGGTGCGGTGCGCGTCAGTCCTCGCGCGGGCGACTCCGGCCGTCGGGCGACACGCGTACCGGCGCGCCCTCCGGGCTCCTCGGGCTCTGCGGGAGCGCCCTGCGCGGCGTTGCGCCGGCGGGTTCCGCCCGGGGCGTCGCGGCGGGCTGCGCCCAGCGGGCATCGCTGAGGTAGCCGTCCTCGATCCGGCTGTGCCCGAGTCCCACCTCGGCGAGTGCCCTGGTGAAGCTGCCGTAGCCGTACCACTTGCTGGTCCGGGCCTCGGGGCCGAGGGCCTGGTGGGCCTCCGCGGCCAGCGCGGCGAGCGGGATCGGCGTGTTCGACGTCTGGTAGCGGCGCTGCACCAGCCGGGCGAAGTCGCCGAAGGCGCCGGCACGTTCCGGCAGCGGCTCGCCGCCGACCAGCCCGACCAGCTCGGCCGGACCCAGCACCCGGGACGCGACGGCGGCCAGCGCCGGAGCCACCTCGCGTGAGCTGATCAGCGTGGTGCTGCGGCCCGCGGCCCGCAGCCGGATCAGCAGGGGTGTGAAGTCGGAATCGGCCGAGCCGAGCACGTACTCCTGGGGACGCGGCACCGCGGCGAGCGAGTCGAGCACGTCCAGGGCCATCCGGATGTCGGCCGCGTTCTTGGTGCCGGCCAGCCGCGGGCAGTCGACCACCTCGAACCCCGCCCGGACGAACGCGCTGCGGTAGCGCCCGAACGTCTGCGGGGCCCCGTCGACGCTCTCCGGCCAACCCGCGGGGTTCAGGTAGCAGCGCAGCACGAACCAGCGCCGGCTGCGCCCGTCCGGCAGCAGGGTGAGCCGCTCCAGCCAGTGCTCCGGCTGCTCGGCGAACCGCACCGCCGACTCCGGGTCGTGCTTGCGCAGCTCGGTGAAGACGTTGTCGAAGTCGAGGTAGAGGGCGGACGGAACGTAGGGCACCCCTTATGCCTACCTGTACGGGGCCCTGTTTCGTCAGTCCTCGGCCGGGCGACGCCCGTCCGGGCGACCGGTCAGCGACCCTCCGTCCGGATCCGGGGCACCGCGGCGAGCAGGGCCCGGGTGTACTCCGTCTGCGGGTCCGCGTACACCTGCGACGTCTCGCCGCGTTCGACGATCCGTCCCCGCCGCATCACGGCGAGCTGGTCGCACAGGTGGCGCACCACCATCAGGTCGTGGCTGACCACGACGAGGGTCAGTCCCCGTGCGGCGACCAGGTCGGTGAGCAGGTTCAGCACCTGTGCCCGCACCGACACGTCGAGCGCGGAGACGGGCTCGTCGGCGATCAGCACCTCCGGGTGCGGCG
>JAGQUI010000323.1 GCA_020438595.1 Propionibacteriaceae bacterium
GACAGGCCGGCTCCGGGCATTCCCAGGTCCGTTTCCGCCACCGCAGCTCGACCGGCCGGCCGAACGACGGAGCATCCACCAGCCGCACCGTGCGCCGGCCATGACTCGAGGCGACGACCCCGCAGGCCGGGCAGCCCATCACCGCCAGGGCCGACTCGACCGTAACCCTCAGCCCGCCACCGCCGTCCCGCTCGACCCCGATCACGTGCAGCCCGTCGAGCCCGACCAGCAGGTCACAGCGCTCGCAGTAGCAGTCGTCATAGCGGCAGCGCACGGCGCAGCCCGTAGGCTCAGACACAGGTCGAGGTCCTTGGTCAAAGAGTGTGGTAACTCCTGATCCTGAGGGCCTCGACCCCCCACCTCACCGACCGCACCCCCACCGGCGTGTCCCGCTCACCCCCACCGCAGATCCGAAGAGCCCCATTCCCCGTCGACGGGGAATGGGGACGGTTCCTTTCCGCGTCGCTCAGTTGATCGGCATGGTGGTGGGGACCGCGGCCTTGTCGCTGTAGGCCTCGTAGGTGGTGTGCAGCAGGTGGTGCGCCTTCTCGGAGTTCGGCTCGCCGTAGAAGTCGTCGTAGAGCCGCAGGATGTCGGGGTTGTCCTGGGAACGGCGGTACTTGCTGGACTTGTCGATGTCGAAGAGCACCTCGGTGCGCTCGCGGAGCTCGCCGACCTTGGCCGGCGCGGGCTGGCCGGCACCGTCGATGCAGCCGCCGGGGCAGGCCATGATCTCGATCAGGTCGTAGCCGACGTCCTCACCCGCGACGACCCGCTCGACCAGGGGCTCGGCGTTGCCCAGCCCGGAGACGACCGCGACCCGGACGGTCTTCCCGCCGGCCTCGATCGTGGCCTCCTTCATGCCCTGCAGCCCCCGGACCGCGTGGAACTCGAGGTGGTCTGGGTGCGCCTCGCCGGTGAGCTTCTCCACCGCCATCCGCAGCGCGGCCTCGGCCACGCCGCCGGAGGCGCCGAAGATCACGCCGGCGCCGGTGACCCGGGAGTAGGGGTCGTCGAACCGGTCGGGCTGGACCTCCTTGGGGTCGAGCCGGACCATGTTCATCATCTCGATGAACTCGCTGGTGGTGACGACGGCGTCGACGTCACGCAGGCCGTCGTTCGCGAACTCGGGCCGGGCCGCCTCGTACTTCTTGGCCAGGCACGGCACGATCGAGACCACGTACAGGTCGTCCAGGGAGATGTCGTAGGCCTGCGCGAAGTGGGTCTTCACGGTGGCACCCATCATCTGTTGGGGCGACTTGCAGCTGGACAGGTGCGGGATCAGTTCGGGGTACCGCTTCTCGACCAGGTTCACCCAGCCGGGGCAGCACGACGTGAACTGGGGCATCACGCCACCGCTGGTGACCCGGTTCAGGAACTCGGTGGTCTCCTCCATGATGGTCAGGTCCGCGGCGAAGGAGAAGTCGAACACCTTGTCGAACCCGATCGCGCGCATCAGTCCCGCGACGAACGGGGACGCCTCCTCCGGGGTCTTGCCGTACTGGGCGGCGATCACGCTGCGCGGCGCAGGGGCCACGAAGCCCACCACGACCTTGGTCGGGTCGTTGATGGCGTGGAACACCTCGGGGCGCTCCCGGACGTAGTCCAGCGCGCCGCACGGGCAGGCCGTGACGCACTGGCCGCAGGAGACGCAGTCGGTCTCGATCAGCGGCCGGCCGTCGTGGGTGCCGACGGTGAGCTGGCCGGCCCGGAACTGGAACGCGAGCACGCCCGGCCCCTCGATCTCGGCGCAGGCCGCGACGCAGCGTCCGCACGAGATGCACTTGTTGTGGTCGCGGATGATGAACGGGTGGTCGCGCACGATCGGGGAGTGCGGCCGCACGTGCAACGGCTCGACGTAGGTGACCGAGGCCTTGGTTGCGGTCTGGCGCAGGTCGCACGAGAACCGCTCCTTGCAGCCGCACTTCATGCAACGGGCGGCCTCGGCGCGGGCGTCCTCGGGGGTGTAGCCGAGCTCGACCTGGCGGAAGTCGACCAGCCGCCCGGCGACCGGTTCGGCGGGCATGTCGTGGCGGAACAGCTTCGGGCGTGCCTCGAACTCGTCCCGCGGCAGGTCCTCCAGGGAGCCGCGGCTGCAGTTGTAGCAGGCCGGTTCGCCGCGCACGTAGCCCTTGGTGACGAACTGGTCCATCGCCCAGGCGGCCCTGCGGCCCGCGGCGACGGCCTCGATCACGGTGGCCGGCCCGGTGACGCAGTCGCCGCCGGCGAACACCTTCGACTCCGAGGCCTCCATCGTGGAGCCGTCGACCTCGATGTCGCCCCACTTGTTCAGCCGCACCGGCAGGTCGTTGTACAGGAACTGGGTGTTCGTGGACTGCCCGATCGCCCCGATGATCAGGGACGCCTTGAGCGCGAAGTCGCTGCCCTCGACCGGCACCGGGCGCCGACGTCCGGAGCGGTCCGGCTCACCCAGGACCATCTCCATGCAGTGCAGGACCAGGCCGTCGCCGTCGCGGACGATGGAGGTGGGGGCGGCCAGGAACCGCAGCTCGACACCCTCGGCCTCGGCGTCGACGACCTCGTGCGGCTGCGCAGGCATCTCGTCCCTGGTGCGCCGGTACAGCAGGACGACCTTCTTCGCCCCGCGCCGCACCGCGGTGCGCGCGCAGTCGATCGCGGTGTTGCCGCCGCCGACGACCACCACGGCGTCGCCCGGATCCGGGTCGGTGCCCTTGGTCACCTCGCGCAGGTAGCCGATCCCCGTCCACACGCCCTCGGTGTTCTCACCGGGCAGGTTCATCGGGGTCGCGGTCCACGACCCGATCGCCAGGTAGACCGCATCGAAGTCGTGCTGGAGGTCCTCCAGGTGCAGGTGGGTGCCCAGCGCCTTGTTGCAGATGATCCGCACGCCGAGCGCGGTGATCGTCGCGATCTCCGCATCGAGCACGGCCTTGGGCAGCCGGTACTCCGGGATGCCGTAGCGCATCATCCCGCCCGGATGCGGCATCGCCTCGAACACCGTCACGTCATGGCCGGACGCCGCGGCGTAGAACGCCGCGCTCAACCCGGACGGCCCGGCACCGATGATCGCGATCCGCTTCCCGGTCGGCCGGGCGACCTTGGGCAGCCAGGGCTCCTCCCTGGCCAGGTCCCAGTCGGCCGCGAAACGCTTCACGTTGTTGATCGCCACCGCGCTGTCGACCAGGTTGCGCCGGCACTGCGCCTCGCAGGGGTGCGGGCAGACCCGGCCACAGGCGGACGGGAACGGGTTGCGGTCCTTGATCACGCGCACGGCGGCCTCGAAGTTCCCGTCCGCGACCAGTGCGAGGTAACGCTGGATATCGATGTGGGCCGGGCAGGTCTGCTGGCAGGGCGGCTCGCAGTCGGCGTTGTGGTCGCACAGCAACTGCTCCACGCGCACCTTGCGGTAGGCGTCGATCGTGCCCGAACGGGTCTGGATGACCATGCCCTCCGCCACCGGGGTGATGCACGACTTCACCTCGCGGTGCGTCTCGCCCACCTCGACCACGCACAACCCGCAGTTGCCGTTCGCCCGCTCCAGGCGGACGTCATTGCAGAGCGAGGGCACGTCGAAGCCCTCCTTCTGCAGGGCGGTCAGGATGGTCAGCCCCGACTCGACCTCGACGTCGCGTCCGTCGACGGTGATGGCAACGCGGGTGCGTTCGGTCAGATCCTGCATGGCAGCCTCCCCGATGAGACCAGGCCGGGACTGCAGCCCCGGCGATCAGTTGTAAGTACATTCTCTCATAGACAACCGGCGGGATTGGTTCCCTCTCGTCTATTCT
>JAGQUI010000324.1 GCA_020438595.1 Propionibacteriaceae bacterium
GCGGCGCCAGCTGATCCTCGCCGCCGCCGCCATCAGCTCGATGATCGTGCTGGCGTTCGCCATCCCGCTCGGCGCGCTCGTGCGCACCCTCGCCGAGGACGTCGAGCGAATCCTCGACGACACGATCGAGGCGCTCGAACGATGGGGCGACAACGCTGGTGCTTCAGCCCATGCGGTAGCCGACGCCGCGCACCGTGCGGACGAATAGCGACGTGTTGGCCTCGTCGCCGAGCTTGCGGCGGAGGTGGCCGATGTGGACGTCGACCAGATGCTCGTCGCCGACCCAGGTCTGGCCCCAGACGGCGTCGATCAGCTGGCGCCTGCTGTAGGCCATCCGCGGCCGCTCGGAGAGCACGTTGAGGACGTCGAACTCGGTTCGGGTCAGGGCGATGGGCTCGTCGTTGAGCCAGACGTCACGCCCTGTGGGGTCGATGGTCAGTGGTCCGAACACCCGGAAGCCCTCGATGTCCGGAGCCGCCGGGCCGATGGGGCGGGGGCGGCGCAACATGGCGCGAAGGCGGGCGACGAGCTCACGGGGGCTGAACGGCTTGGTGAGGTAGTCGTCAGCCCCGACCGAGAGGCCGATCAGGGTGTCCACCTCATCGCTACGGGCCGTGAGCATCACCACGTACGCGTCGGAAAACGTGCGCAGCTGGCGACACACCTCGAGGCCGTCCTGGCCCGGCAGGCCGAGGTCGAGAACCACGATGTCCGGGTCGACCTCGCGGGCTTTCACCACGGCGTCCAGACCGTCGTGGCTGAGGTGGACCTCGAACCCCTCGCGATCGAGATAGCTCGCGATGACGGTCGCCATCTCTATCTCGTCCTCCACCACCAGCGCGCGGGTGGCGGCGGGTGCCTTGGGTACCGGATCGCCGTTAGCCGATGTTGCGGTGGGATCCGTGGCAGCCATGAGCTCATGGTCGCAGCCGCCTGGCATGAAAGGCGCTCCAGCGGGGCTTGCTCCCCACATCTTCAGCGAACCTTCACGGAAACGCGACCGTGCAGCGTGGGGTGGGCGGGGAGGTTGGTGTCATCGACCCGCGAGAGAGGTGAGCACCATGATGTGGGGCAACGGCATGGGCTGGGGCGGATGGCTCCTGATGACCCTGACGACGGTGGGCTTCTGGGCCCTGGTCGTCTTCGGGATCGTCGCGCTCTTCCGCGGCACCGGCGGTTCGGTCCCCCGCGGCGGGAGTCGTGAGCGGGAGGCCCAGCAGATCCTCGACGAGCGGTTCGCCCGCGGCGAGATCGACGCCGAGGAGTACCGCTCCCGCCAGAGCTTGCTGTCCACCCACGCATAGATGAGACGACACGCGCGTCGCGGCAACTGACACGGCCACCACGAAGGGGTGCCCGTCGCAACCACGACCACCTCCCAAGGTCAGCGCTCCCGCGCTGGCCGAGGCCACGGTGGCACCACCGAACACGAATATCCACACACAGCAGAAGGAACGCACCATGACACGCTTCGCACTCAGATTCGCCGCCACGACAGCCTCCGTCGCACTCGGGGTGGTCCTGGCGTCCGCGTCGGCCTCGGCAGCACCTGCAGACGCCGCGATGTACGGCCAGCACGTGCGCGAATGCGCCCAGACCATGGGCTTCGACGGGAACCACAACCCGGGCATGCACCGAGGCTTCTCGATGTGGGACCCCACGCACACCTGCTGACGCCAATGCCGCTCGAGCCGGCGGTGCCTTGGCGCCGCCGGCTCGCTGTTGTCGTCCTCGCTGTTGTCGTCTCTGCGGTGGGTGTCGTCTCTGCGGCAGACCGAGGGCCGCTCGGCTCCTCCGCACGGGGGCACCGGCAGGCCGTGCGGGGTCACCGGCACGTTGAGTCCGGCAGCATTGGCGACAGGCACTTCAGGCTGGCTGGGGGGTCGCGGTAGCCTGTTGCGACTGCCGCGTCGTGGGGCCTTGGACGACGTGGTGGAACAGGGCGATGAACGCGGCCGTCAGCCCGATGATCCAGGACGAGGCGATCAGGAGTGAGCTCGTCTCGTCGAAGCCCGAGGTGAGGGCCCCGTCGATGAGGACTCTCGTGCTTCCGTATCCGGGTAGGTACGTCGCCCAGGTGGCTGGCTCACCGCGCACCATGGGGCCTTGGCCGATGCCCAGGTCCAGGAACGGGATGAGGAAGGCCAGGTAGGCCCCGGCCACCCGTCCGAACAATGGCCCGAGGAGCATGCCGATGAGGCCGTATGTTGCCGCTGACAGCATCATGGCGAGTAGGTAGGGCCCCCACTGGTGTGGTCCGAAGACCGTGGCTGTGACGAGGGCAGCTGCGATGGTCGCAGTGGCGGCCGCCGACATGACCATGCCCAGCCGCGTGGCGATGACGACGCGTGCTTGCTGTCCGGCGAGGACCAGGCGCTGCTCCGCACGGCCCGCGTCCAGGCTCATGAACACCCCGGTCAGGGCGGCCAGAGACCCCACGGCGATGGGTGCCATGGTGCCGGCGTGGATGTGTGCGGGGTCGACAAGGTCGACGAACTGAACCCCGTCCTCGACCAGGGCAACCGGCGTGCTGCCTCGGGGGGTGACCGCGTCCGCGAGCCAGATGAACACCGCGGGGACGACTGCGAGCAGGACCCACAACGCGGGGGTGCGCCGCCAGCCGCGCCACCCCATCCGCAGCCCGGCCGCGAGCTGGCTTCTCACCGGGTGACGGGTGATGTGCGTGGGCTTCGATCGCACCACGCGGCTGGCTCTGCCCACCACCACGAAGGCGATGAACAGGGCAGACACCGTCCAGAGCACCGACACGGCCACTTCGCTCGGACCGCCGTGCCCGGGGGGGGCGACCGTCCACAGCGAGACGTAGTGGGTCGGCAGCACCCGAGTCAGGACGGACTGCGACGCGCTCAGGGCTGGGCCGAAAAAGACGTCGATGATCCAGATGAAGAGCAGCACCAAGGTGCCGTTGACAGGGTCGGGGACGGTGGCGCCGACGATGGCGCCGACCGCGAGGTAGATGGCGGCGAACATCAGCGTTCCGGTGGCCACACGAGCCGGCTGGTCGATGCCGGTGCGCAGGAGGAGCGCAGTCAGGGCGGCGGCGGTGCCCAGAACGGCGAGGGAAGCGCCGGCGACCAGCCGTGCGGCGACGAGCTGTGATCTGGCGAGCCCGGCGAGGACGAGGCGCCGGTCGGTGTCCTGGGCCGAGGAGACCTGGAAATACATCGCGACGGCGGCCAGGAACCCCGCAACCCAACCCGCGGTCACGGTCGCGATACCGGAACCGCCACCTGCGCCCCCCAGCAGACGGGTCGCGTCGGACATGCTCTCCGCGGCGACGATGACGAAGACGACCGGGATCACGGCCAACATCAGAAGGTTGGCCGGCGTGCGCGCGTAGTCGGCCAGGAACCGCCGCACCAAAAGCGTCATCGTGGCCACGTCCGACCGTCACGAATGTCGAGGATGCGGTCGAAGCGCTCCTCGTCGACGACGAAGTGGCTGATGATCAGGACGCTGCGGCCCCGCGGCTCGGCGGCCATGCACCAACGCCCAGAACCGCTGGTAGGTATCCCAGTCGAACCCGGCATACGGCTCATCCAGGAGAAGCACCGCAGGGTCCGGCAGCAGGGCCAGCCCGAGGTTCAGCTTGGACAGCGTTCCACCCGAAAGCCGGTCGGCCCGGGTGCGTGCGTACCGCTCGAACCCCAGCGAGTCGTAGATCGCGCCGCGGCTGCGTGCCGCGGCGGCGTCGGGGAGGCCGTACGCACGGCCGAACAGCTCGAAGTGCTCGTCGCAGGTGAGCC
>JAGQUI010000325.1 GCA_020438595.1 Propionibacteriaceae bacterium
CGGCGCGGTAGCCCACCGGTCCGCGCTGGACGAGATCGGCAGAGCGCCGGCTAGGGACAGAGTGTAGATCTAGGTGGGCGCCGTATCAGCAAGAAAAGAATCGAGCTCAACCCCGACTGGCCCCAGTCGTGGTACGGGATCAGGTCGAGCGACCGCAGTTCCGCAGCGGGCGCGCCATCCACCGGTGCGGACTCGTAGGGCCAGGCGTGCTCGGCCAGACCGGGCCAACGCGCGGAGAGCCGCACGCGCCCGTCCACGTCCTGCGG
The DNA here is from genome assembly GCA_020438595.1 of Propionibacteriaceae bacterium. The sequence goes on from JAGQUI010000325.1 coordinate 267, forward strand.
CCGCACGCTCGCGTCCACCTGGAGCACGGCCAGGTCCGGGGCGTCCGGGTCGGCCACCGGGCTCTCGGCGCAGTAGACCACCGGTCCGCGCTGGACGACCACGCAGCCGCGCACGGCGTCGATCCTCGGATCGGGCCGGACGAACACCGGCTCCACCGGAACCGTGAACTCGACCACGTCGCCGTCGGCGAAGGGCGCCGTGAGCGCGATCGTGGGGCCCTCCGAGGTGACCGTCTGCTCCGGGCCGGAGGCGGGACGGTGCGTGAGCGTGGCCGTGCCGGCCCACGCCGGCACCCGGAGGGTGAGGGTCCAGGGCCGCGCGGAGGTAGCACCGATGCCCACCCGGACCACGCCGCTGCGGGGGTAGTCCGTGGTGACGTCGAGCAGGATCGGCGTGCCGTCGTCGAGCCGGGTCGAGATCGAGGCGGACGCGTACTGGTGCAGCTGCAGCCCGTCCGCGTCCACGGTGGCGAGCACGCCGGCCAGGCTGGCCAGGGTGCGGGCGATGTTGGGCAGGCAGCAGGACACGTCGAACCACGGCGCGCGCAGGCTGGAGAACGCCCGCGGCGAGGCCTCGTCCGGATCCGGAGCGGTGCCCGGGTCACGGCGGTGCAGCGTGTTGGTGTAGAACCACGCATCGCCCTCGTCGGAGACCGAGGTGGCGACGACGTTGTACAGCGATCGCTCGATGTGGTCGGCGTAGGCGGCCTCGCCGGTGGCGAGCAGCAGCCGCCAGCTGAACATGTTCGAGGCGACGGAGGCGCAGGTCTCCGCGTAGGCGCGGTCGGGCGGCAGCTCCCAGTCGTCGCCGAACCCCTCGTCCTGGTGTCGCGAGCCCTGGCCGCCGGTCACGTAGGTGCGGCGCGCGATCGTCCGCGCCCACTGCCGGCGCAGTGCCTCCAGCAGGTCGGTGTCGGCGAACTCGACGGCCACGTCGGTCGCGCCGGCCGCCAGGTAGTTCGCCCGCACCGCGTGTCCGCGCAGCACGTCCGCGTCCCGGATCGGCACGTCGTCCTGGTAGTACGCCCTCCCCCACTCCTGGTCGGGCAGGGTGCCGTGGCCGCGGCGGTCGATGAACAGCTTCGCCTGATCGAGGTAGCGGGTGTCCCCGGTGAGGCGGCCCAGTTCCGCCAGGCCCACCTCGACCTCGGCGTGGCCGCAGACCGACTCGATGCCGCCCTCGCCGAACACCTCGCAGACCAGGTCCGCCGCGCGCACCGCGACGCCGACCAGGCCGTCGTCGGCGTCCGGGGCGGTGCGGCCGCGGGCGACCGCCGCCTGGAACAGGTGGCCGAGGCAGTACAGCTCGTGGCCCCAGGCGAGATCCGTCCAGCGGGCCGGCTGGCCGGGCCTGCCGAACGCCGTGCCGATGTAGCCGTCCGGCTCCTGCGCCGCGGCGACCCGGGCGACGAAATCGCGGAAGGTGGCCTCCAACGCCTCGTCCGGGCCGTTGCCGAGCTGCCACGCGGCGGCCTCGAGGAACTTGTAGATCTCGGAGTCGGAGAACTCGCGTCCGCGCCGCCCCTCGAGCAGCGTGCCCGCGGCGGCGAGGTCGTAGTTGCCGATCCAGCCCTCGCGCTCGAGCCAGTGCGCGATGTGGCCGAGCGTGACGTCGGCGTTGGTCCGCTGCCGGTCGGCCCAGAAGCCACCGGTGATCCGGACCTCGTCGAGGCCGAGCGGACGCAGCCGGCCCGTGCTCGGGACGACGGGGGTGAGCGGGACGTGGGTGGTGAGCATGATCAACCCTTCAGCGCGCCGGACATGAAGCCGCGCACGTAGTGCCGTTGGAGGAGGAGGAAGAGGATGGTGCAGGGCAGGGCGAGGATGACCACGCCCGCCTCGGTGGCGCCGTAGTCGATCACGCCCTGCACCTGGACGCGCAGGTTGGACACCGCGAGGGGCAGGGTCATCTTGTTGGAGTCGTTGATCAGGATCAGCGGCGCCATGAAGTCGTTCCAGGCGGCCAGGAAGGCGAACAGGCCAACCGTGATCAGGCCCGGCTTGACCGCCGGCAGGAGGACTCGCCACAACACCCCGAAGCTCGAGGCGCCGTCGACGAGCGCCGCCTCGTCGAGCTCCTTGGGGATCGCCTCGAACGACACCCGCATCATGAAGATCGAGAACGGCAGCTGGAACATCGCCAGCACCAGCGCCACCCCGACCAGCGAGTTCTGCAGCCCGAACCGGTTCAGCAGCACGTACAGCGGGATCAGCAGCGTGGCATAGGGCACCATCAGGATCGCCAGCGTGCCCATGAAGAGCAGGTTCTTGCCGGGGAACTCGAAGCGGGCGAACGCGTAGCCGCCCAGGGTCGAGACCAGCAGGACGAGAGCCACCGTGAGCAACGAGACGAAGGTGGAGTTGAACAGGTACACCCAGATGCCGGCCTGGTAGTTCGCCAGGGTGACGTAGTTCGCGAAACCGTAGCCGACCGCCTGCGCGGTGCCTGCGCGCGGCGACACCGACGCCACCGTGGTCCAGACCAGCGGGAACAGGAACAGGATCGCGAGCCCGCCGGTGAACACGTAGTACGGCGTGTTCACCACGGCCCGCTGCAGCGGCGTGCGGTCACGGCGCGAACCGAGGATCCCGGGTGCGGTTGCTGTGGTGGTCATGGTGACGATGTCCCTAGTCCTTGGCGGCGAAGGCCCGCAGTTGCAGGGCGTTGATGACGACCAGCGCGATCAGAACGAGCACGGACAGGGCGCTGGCGACGCCCAGGTCGTTCATGCCCTGGAAGGCCATCGAGTACATCAGCTCGACGACGGTCACGGTCGAGTTGTCCGGCCCGCCCTTGGTCAGGATGTAGAACTGCTCGAACGCGAGCAGCGAGCCCGTCACGCACATCACGGTGGTCAGGGCGAGCGTCGGGCGCAGCAGCGGGAGCGTGACGTGGCGGAAGGTCTGCCAGCGGCTCGCCCCGTCCACCCGGGCCGACTCGAACACGTCCATCGGGATCGCCTGCAGGCCCACCAGCATCAGCAGCATGTAGAAGCCGGCGAACCGCCACACGATCAGGAACGTGGTCGACAGCAGGGCGGCGTTGGGAGTGCCGAGGAAGCTGAAGCCCCACTTCTGCATCACATCGGCGAACGGGCCGGCGATCGGCGAGTAGAGCACGTAGAAGAGCAGGGACGCCGACGCCAGGCCGAGCGCGCTGGGCAGCAGGAAGGAGGTACGCAGGAAGCCCTTCCACCGGCTCGACTCCTGGACCAGCAGCCCGAGGGCGAGGCCGATCCCGATCAGCAGGACGGTGGCCAGCACGGTGTACTTCACGGTGAACACGACCGAGTCCAGGAACAGCCGGTGGTTCACCGCCTTGATGTAGTTCTGCGGGAAGTTCCAGCCCTGGTTGCCGCCCAGCAGCGGCCACTTGGACGCCGACATCTGCAGCACCAGCAGCAGCGGGACGACGAACAGCCCGATCACGAACACCGCGTTGGGCAGGGCGTACAGGGCGCCGAGCCACGGGTGGCGACT
>JAGQUI010000326.1 GCA_020438595.1 Propionibacteriaceae bacterium
GCTAGCCTTGGAGGGCCATGACGAACACCGAGAACCTGCCCGAGGTGGCACAGAAGAAGTCCGTGCTGCCCGCCTGGCTGCGGGCGATGCGACCCAGGCAGTGGGTGAAGAACGTCCTCGTGCTGGCCGCACCGCTGGCCGCCGGGCAGCTGTTCGTGCCCGCCGTGCTGCTCGCCTCGCTGTGGGCGTTCGTGTCGTTCTCGCTGGTCAGCGCGTCGATCTACCTGATCAACGACAGCCGCGACGTCGAGGCCGACCGCGCCCACCCGAAGAAGCGGTTCCGCCCGATCGCCGCCGGCGAGCTCTCCATCCCCACCGCCTACGTGCTCGCCGCGATCACGCTCACCGCGTCCCTGGCGATCGGGTTCTGGGTCACCCCGCTGCTCGGCGTGACCCTCGCGTCCTACTGGGTGCTGCAGGTGATCTACTCGCTGTTCCTCAAGCACCAGCCGATCATTGACCTGGCGATGGTGGCGGCCGGCTTCCTGCTCCGCGCGGTCGCGGGCGGCGTGGCCGCGGGCCTGCCGCTGTCCCAGTGGTTCCTGCTCGTGGCGTCCTTCGGCTCGCTGTTCATGGTCGCGGGCAAGCGCTACTCCGAGTTGAAGGAGCTGGGCACCGAGGCGGGCACCCGGGCCAGCCTCGAGCGGTACACCAAGTCGTACCTGCGCGAGGTCTGGTCGGTCTCGATCGCCATCGTGATCATGTCCTACAGCCTGTGGGCGTTCGAGCAGTCGAAGCTGCAGCTGTGGGGCATCCCGTGGACGACGATCTCGATCGCCCCGTTCACCCTCGCCGTGCTGCGCTACGCGATGAAGATCGACCAGGGCCAGGCCGGTGAGCCCGAGGACGTCGTCCTGTCCGACCGGATCCTGCAGGTGCTCGCCGTGCTGTGGGTGATCCCCGTCGCGATCGCGGTGTTCGGATGAGCCGCCCGGTCGCGCTGGTGACCGGGGCCTCCCGGGGCATCGGACGCGCGGTCGCGCAGGCCCTCTCCCCCACCCACCACGTGCTGGTCGGCGGCAGGGACGCCGACCTGGTCACGGAGGTGGTGCGGTCGCTGGAGTCGGCGGAGCCCTTCGTCGTCGACCTCATCGACGAGCGCGCGGTGACGGCCGCGCTGACCGGCATCGAGCGGCTGGACGTGCTCGTGCACTCGGCCGGCCTGGTCGCGTTCGGCTCGCTGGCCGAGTCGACGACGCAGGAGTGGCGCGACCTGCTCGAACTGAACGTGCTCGCCCCGGTCACGCTCACCCGGCTGCTGCTGCCGGCACTGCGCGCCGCGCACGGACTCGTGGTGTTCATCAAACTCCGGTGCCGGGCTGGTCACGCACCGCGGCTTCTCCGCGTACTCGGCGTCCAAGTACGCGCTGACCGGGCTCGCGGACGCGCTGCGGCTGGACGAACGCGGACGGGTGCGGGTCACCTCGATCCACCCCGGACGGGTCGCCACCGACATGCAGGCCGAGTTGTCGCAACTGCAGGGCATGCCGTACGTGCCGGACGCCCACCTCGACCCCGTGGAGGTGGCCCGCGCCGTCCGCGTGGCAGTGGACGCCCCGCCGAACACCAGCCTGGACAGCATCCGGATCAACCCGGTCTGACACGCGAAATACAGACGCTCCCGAAACTCGTCCTTGCTCCCGAAATTTCGGGAGCGTTCTCGATTTTCGGGAGCATCTGTCGGGGTGGACGCTGAATCAGCGCTCGAGGCCGAGGGCCACCCCGAAGCCGAGCGTGGCGAGGCCCGCGACGCCGTCCACGACGCGGCCGCCGCGTCGGCTGGTCAGGAAGCCGCGGACGGCGTGCGCGCCGAGGATGACCCCGGTGAACCAGACCATGCCCATCAGGACGTGCACTCCGGCGAGCAGCGCACCGATCGCCACGGGCGGGTAGCCCGCAGGCAGGAACAGCGGCAGCACGGTGAGGTAGAAGACGCCCACCTTCGGGTTCAGCAGGTCGGTGAGCACGCCCTTCACGAAGGCCTCGCGTGCCGAGTCGGCCGCCGGGGCGCCGAGGTCGGTGTTCGGCAGGTCGCCGCGCAGGGCCGAGCGCAGGTAGGTGAAGGCGAGGTAGGCGAGGAAGGCCACGCCCGCCCAACGCAGCACGGTGAAGGCCAGCTCGGACGCCACCAGGAGCGCGGCCACGCCGGCCGCGGCCGCGATGCCCCAGACCAGGGCGCCGACGCCGATCCCCGCCGCCGCGGCGAACGCCGTCCGCCGTCCCGCACGCAGGGCCTGGCGCAGCACGAACACGGTGTCCAGGCCCGGCGTCACCGTCACCACGGCGGCCAGCAGGGTGAACCCGAGCAGCGACTGGGCCAGCGTCATGGCGGCATCGTAATCAGCCGGATGGACCGAGTCCGGAACCGTCCCCGACTCGGTCCACCTCGCGACCGGACCGAGTCGGGGACGGGTTCCTTACTCGGTCCACCCCGGCACGCTCCCGGTCCGGACAGGGCGACGCGGAATGAGTACCGTCCCCGTTCCGCGTCGGGTCAGAGCCAGTCGACCTTGCGGAAGAGGATGTACAGGCCGACGGTGCCGAGCAGCATCAACACCACGCTCTGCCACAGGCCGGACTGGGCGGCGAAGCCCGGGTAGGGCAGGTTCTGGCCGAACCAGCCGGTGACCGCGGTCGGGACGGCGATGATCGCTGCCCAGGCGGCCAGCTTCTTCATCACCTCGTTCAGCCGTGCGTCCTGCAGGGACAGGTTGGTCTCGAACACGCTGGAGACCATGTCGCGCAGGCTCTCCGTCCACTCCGAGGCCCGGATCACGTGGTCGTAGAGGTCGTTGAAGTGGCCGTCGAGCTCACTGGACAGGCTGCGCTCGCGCTCAGAGCGGAACCGCATCACCGAGGTGACCACCTCCCGCATCGGCAGCACCACCCGACGCAGCTGCACCAGCGCCTTGCGCAGCGCGAACACCCGCTGCTGGATCGTGCGGGTCCTGATCGCCGGGTCGAAGAGCAGGTCCTCCAGGTCCTCGAGCTGGTCGTCCATGGCCTCGATGGCCTCGAAGTGGCCGTCGACCAGGTGGTCGAGCAGCCCGTGGACGAGGGCCGCGACGCCGTGGTCGAGCAGCCCGTCGTCGGTCCACCGCCCGAGCACCGCGTCCATGTCCACCCGCTCGTCCGGACGGACGGTGATCAGCGCGTTGCGCAGCACGAACGCCGACACCCGGCCCACCCCCAGCTCGGACGACCCGTCCGCGGCGGAGGTGAGCGTGGTCGAGTAGCAGGTCAGGAAGACATGGTTCGCGTGCCAGCTCGCCTTCGGACGCTCCCGCGGCGAGACCGCGTCCTCCACCGCCAGCGGGTCGAGGTCGAGTTCGGCGGCGAGCGAACCGATCACCTCCGGTTCGGGCCGCTGCAGGTCGAGCCAGACCAGCGTCTCCGGCTGGCCCAGCCAGTGGTCGAGGTCGGCCAACGGGAAGTCCACGGCCACCTCGGCGCCGTTGCGCCAGGCCCGGCTCCGGCAGGTGCTCACAGGGCACAGCATCGCACCGTCCGCAACCGTACGAGGTCATCCACACCCGGGCGTCGCGGTATCGCCGGACCCCCCGGAGGGGGTAGATTCCGGCAGGTGGAGATCGACCTGACCGCCGAAGTCGGACATGGTCTGGGCGAATCGATCACGCAGGCCGACGACGTGCTCTGGCCGCTGATCAGCACCGCGCTGGTTCCCTGCGGCGTCCACTCCGGCGATCCCACCTCGATCCTGCGGGCCTGT
>JAGQUI010000327.1 GCA_020438595.1 Propionibacteriaceae bacterium
GAAGATCTGGATCGGGCTGATGATGTCGGCGAGGATCAGCGCGACACCGCTGAGCAGCAGCAGGCCACCCACGGCGTAGGCCACGGGCAGCAGCCGCGCGGTGTCGAAGAAGCCGGGGTCGCGGCGTCCGAACAGCTTCGCCAGCTTCCGCCGGGCGCCCTCGTACAGGGCGCCGGCGATGTGCCCGCCGTCCAGCGGCGGCAGGGGGATGAAGTTGAACAGGGCCAGGAACAGGTTCACCGCGGCCAGCAGCGAGAAGAACGTCGCAGCCTTGTCCGGCCAGCTCACCTCGCCCGAGGCGACCACCTGCCCGGCGACCGTGCTGGCGCCGACGATGCTGATCGGGTCGTAGGGGCTGCGCGGCTGGCCGGTGACCATGTCGACCACCACGTGCCAGACCTTCACCGGGAACTGGACCAGCGCGACCGCACTCTGCTCGGTCATCGTCCACATGTCGGAGAGCACGACGAGCGGGCCACCCCTGACCAGCGCGCGTTCGGGGCTGACCCCCAGCCAGCCGGCCTGCACCCGGGCACTCGGGTCCAGCGTGCCCGGCACCGAGGTGACCACCGTGTTCACCGGGGTGAGGTCGACGGTCTGCCCGTCCCGCTCGACCGTGATCCGCGCCTCGCCGGCGAGGTTGGCCCGGATCAGGCCGCTGAGCTGGCTGTAGTCGGTGATCGGCGTGCCGTTGAAGCTCACGATCGTGTCGCCGGCCTGCAGGCCCGCCTGCGCGGCGGGCGAGGGCGGGTCGGACGCCGTGCACTCGGTGCGCGAGGCGTCGGTGATGATGCACGCCTGCACGTAGGCGATCGTGGTCTGGGGACGGACGACGCCGTAGCCGGCGGTCACGCCGAGGAGCAGGAGGAAGGCGATCAGCAGGTTCATCGTCGGGCCGCCGGCCATCACGACCAGCTTCTGCCAGGTCTTCTTCTGGTAGAACAGCCGCTCGTTCGCCACGTCGTCGGGGGTGATGTCCTCCCACTCGGCGTCGCGCGCGGCGTCGGCGAACTCGGCCAGCCGCGTGCGGCGGCGCCGTCCGTCCGGGCGCGGGGGGTACATGCCGAGCAACTGCACGAAGCCGCCCAGCGGGAACGCCTTGACGCCGTACTCGGTCTCGCCGCGCTGCGTCGACCACAGCGTCGGCCCGAAGCCCACGAAGTACCGGGGCACCCGGACGCCGAACAGCCTGGCCGGCACCATGTGGCCGATCTCGTGCAGTGCCACCGAGACCATGATCAGCGTGAAGAACGCGATCCCGAAGGCGATCACGGTGAGGGTTTCCATTCAGTGCTCCTGGTCGATCCGCGTCGTCGCCGCGGCGCGCGCCCAGGCATCGGCGGCCAGCACCGTCGCCACGCTGAGCGGGCCGGGGGCCGGCCGGGCGAGATGGGCGTCCACCACGTCGGCAACCACCTCAACGATGCCAGCAAACTCCAACTTCCCGGCACAGAAGGCGTCCACGCAGGTCTCGTTGGCCGCGTTGTAGACCGCCGGGGCCAGGTCTCCGGCCTTCCCGCAGCGCCGGGCGAGCTCCACAGCGGGGAACGCCTCGTCGTCGAGCGGCTCGAAGGTCCAGCTCGCCGGGCCGCTCCAGTCGCACGGCGCGGCGGCGCCCTCGACCCGCTCCGGCCAGGCCAGGGCGAGCGCGATCGGGAGCCTCATGTCCGGCGGCGAGCACTGGGCGATCGTCGAGCCGTCCCAGAACTCCACCATCGAGTGCACGACGGACTGCGGGTGCACGACCACCTGGATGGCGTCCAGGTCCACCCCGTACAGCAGTCCCGCCTCGAGCAGTTCGAGGCCCTTGTTCACCAGCGTGGCGGAGTTGATCGTGATCACCCGGCCCATCTGCCAGGTGGGGTGGGCCATCGCCTGCTCGGGGGTGATCCCCCGCAACTGCTCGCGGGTGCGGCCGCGGAACGGGCCGCCGGACGCGGTCAGGACCAGCCGGCGGACCTCCTCGGCCCTTCCCGCCCGCAGCGCCTGCGCGAACGCGGAGTGCTCGGAGTCGACCGCCACGATCTGGCCGGGCGCGGCCACGTCGGTGACCAGCCGGCCGCCGATCACCAGCGACTCCTTGTTGGCCAGGGCGAGCGAGGTGCCCACCCCGAGCGCGGCCAGGGTCGGCTCCAGCCCGGCGGCGCCGGTGATGCCGTTCAGCACCACGTCGCACTCCAGGGCCGCCAGCCGGGTCGCCGCGTCCGGGCCGGACCACACCTCGACGCCGGGTAGCTCGGCCGCCACCCGGCCCGCCGCCGCCTCGTCGCCCACCGCGACCACCCGCGGACGCAGCGTCCGGGCCTGTTCGACCAGCCGGTCCACCGAAGAGCCGCCGGCCGCCAGCCCGACCACCGAGAAGCGTTCCGGCCGGGCCGACACCACGTCGATCGCCTGGGACCCGATCGATCCGGTGCTGCCGAGGATCACGACTTCGCGCATGGGGTCCTTCCCGCCGTCCTGCCTACCATCGCAGCTTATCCACGGCGGATAGTGTGCTGTCGTCAGCCGCCACGCGCAGGAGCAGCCCGATGCACGACGACCGTGTCCTCCTTGAACGACGCCTCGACCGCTTCGTACGGGAGCGGCTGCAACCGGCGCTGTACGGCCCCGGCCACCCGGTCACCGTCGAACGCTGGGACGTCCCCGGGGAGCCCGTGACGATCTACCGCGCCGTGGTGCAGGACTTCGAGCCCGCCCGGCCGGGCGACGCGTGGGGCGCCCCGTGGTCGACGACGTGGTTCCGGCTCACCGGCGAGGTGCCCGACGGGGTCGGCGAGGCGCCCGGCACCGAGCCCGAGCTGCTCGTCGACCTCGGTTTCACCGCCGACCAGCCGGGCTTCCAGGCGGAGGGCCTGGCGTGGCGGGTGGACGCGACGCTGGTGAAGGCGATCTCGCCGCGCAACCGGCACCTGAAGCTCTCCCAGCTCGGCTCGGCGCTCACCGACGGCCGGTTCACCCTCTACGTCGAGGCGGCCGGCAACCCGAACATCCTGCAACTCGAGGACCTGCGCCCCGACCCGAACGGCGACCCGGCCACGGCGAGCCGCGAGCCGCTGTACCGGCTCGGCGAGGTGGTGCTGGCCGAGCGCCGCACCGACGTCGCCGAACTGCTCGCCGACGTGGCCGCGCTGGCGGGCCTGATGCACGAACTCCCCGCCGACGCGCCACGCCGGCACCAGCTCCTCCGGTCGCTGGACGCCATGGTCGACGCGGTCGATCCCGACGACGTACCGGGCACCGCCGCAGCCGGACGGGAGGTGCTCGCCCCGGCGCTGGCCGCCCCCGCCGTCGCGTCCGCGCACACGCTGGTGGCCACCGGCCACGCGCACATCGACTCGGCCTGGCTGTGGCCGGTGCGGGAGACCATCCGCAAGTGCGCGCGCACCTTCAGCTCGGTGGCGGCGCTGGCCGAGGACGATCCCGACTTCACCTTCGCCTGCTCGCAGGCCCAGCAGCTGGCCTGGATCAAGGACGGCTACCCCGACCTGTTCGCGCGGCTGCAGGCGCTCGCCGGGCGCGGCCAGTTCGTGCCGGTCGGCGGCATGTGGGTGGAGGCCGACACGAACATGCCCGGCTCGGAGGCGATGGCCCGCCAGTTCGTGCAGGGCACGCGGTTCTTCGCCGAGGAGTTCGGCACCGACTGCGAGGAGGTCTGGCTGCCGGACACGTTCGGCTACTCCGCCGGACTGCCGGGGGTGTGCGTGGCCGCGGGCATGAAGTG
>JAGQUI010000328.1 GCA_020438595.1 Propionibacteriaceae bacterium
CGACAACTTCCTGGTCGTCGAGGACGACCGGATGGCCCGCCAGATCGCCGAGAAGCGGGAGGCCCGGCAGCGGGCCGCCATGCTGGCCAAGACCACGCGGCGCAAGACGCTCGACCAGCTGTTCGAGCAGCTCGCGAAGGGCGAGACCCAGGAACTGCGACTCATCCTCAAGGGCGATTCGGCCGGTGCGGTCGAGGCGCTGGAGGACTCGCTGCTGCAGATCGACGTGGGCGAAGAGGTGTCGCTGCGGGTCATCGACCGCGGTGTCGGTGCGATCACCGAGACCAACGTCAGCCTGGCCGCCGCGTCCGACGCCGTGATCATCGGGTTCAACGTCCGGGCCCAGGGCAAGGCCACGCAGCTGGCCGACGCCGAGGGCGTGGACATCCGGTACTACTCGGTGATCTACGCCGCGATCGACGAGGTCGAGGCCGCCCTGAAGGGCATGCTGAAGCCGATCTACGAGGAGAAGGTGCTCGGGCAGGCGGAGATCCGCGAGATCTTCCGCTCGTCCAAGTTCGGCACGATCGCAGGCTGCATGGTGCTCGACGGCTCGATCCGGCGGAACTCCAAGGCCCGGCTGCTGCGTGACTCGGTGGTGGTCGCAGAGACCTCCATCGCGTCCCTGCGGCGGGAGAAGGACGACGTCACCGAGGTTCGCGAGGGCTACGAGTGCGGCATGACGCTCGCGAACTTCTCCGACATCAAGAACGGGGACATCATCGAGACCTTCGAGATGGTGGAGAAGCCCCGCGACTGACCCGCATGTGTGCGGACGCGGACCCGAACGGGTCCGCGTCCGCCTCAATTCCGAGAGGATGAACCATGAGTAGCCCGCGGTACGCGAAGGTGGCCGAGCAGATCAAGGAGATCATCGCCCAGATGCTGGAGCGGCGGATCAAGGACCCCCGGCTGGGGTTCGTGACCGTCACCGACGTCCGGATCACCGGCGACGGCAGGGAGGCGACGGTGTTCTACACCGTGCTCGGCGACGCCGACGCCCGCGCCGCCTCTGCGGTGGCGCTGCAGTCGGCGACCGGCCTGCTCCGCTCCACCGTCGGCAAGCAGTTGGGGCTGAAGTTCACGCCAACGCTCACCTTCGTGCTGGACGCGGTGGAGGAGGAGGCCGCCCACATCGAGGACGCGCTGGCCAGGGCCAGGGAGCTCGACGCGGCCGTCGCCGCCCAGGCGCAGGGCGCCAGCTACGCCGGCGACGCCGACCCCTACCGCAAGGCCGACGAGGACAGCGACGACGTTGGCTGACGGCTCCGGCCTGGTGGTCGTCGACAAGCCGGCCGGCTGGACGTCGCACCAGGTCGTCGCGCGCGTCCGGCGGCTGCTGGGCACCCGCAAGGTCGGCCACGCCGGCACCCTCGACCCGATGGCCACCGGGGTGCTGCTGGTCGGCGCGAACCGCGCCACCCGGCTGCTGGGCCACCTCGCCGGGCACGACAAGACCTACCTGGCCACGATCCGGCTCGGCCAGGCGACCGTGACCGACGACGCCGAGGGCGACGTGGTCGAGGCGGCCGGCGCGGCCGGGCTCGGCGAGGCCGACGTACGCGCCGCGGTGACCGGCTTCACCGGCACGATCAGCCAGGTGCCCTCGGCGGTGTCGGCGATCAAGGTGGACGGCAAGCGCGCCTACGCGCGCGTCCGGGCCGGCGAGGAGGTCGCACTGAAGCCCCGCGAGGTGACCGTGAGCCGGTTCGAGGTGCAGCAGGTCCGGGAGGCCTCCGCCGAAGGGCTGCCGGTGCTCGATGCGGACGTCGAGGTCGACTGCAGCTCGGGCACCTACATCCGGGCGCTGGCCCGCGACCTCGGCCGCACCCTCGGCTGCGGGGGTCACCTGACCGCCCTGCGGCGCACCCGGGTGGGCGGCTTCGACCTCGCCCTGGTCGGCCTGGACGAGGCCGGCCTCGCCGGGGACGCCGCACCCGTCCTGCTCGACCTGGCGGAGGTGGCGCGGCGGGCCTTCCCCGTGGTGGAGGCCTCCGTGGACCAGGCCCGCGACATCGGCCACGGCCGCGCGCTCGACCTCGCGCTGCCCGCCGACCCCACGGCCCTGCTGTGCGACGGCGAACTGCTGGCCCTGTACCGCCCCGATCCGGACGGCTCCGCCCGCCCCGTGGCGGTGCTCGCGCCCGCGTCTTGCTAGGGTTCGATCCGGTGTACGACAGCAAGTCCGGGAAGGCGCACGTGAGCTCAGCAACGGTCGTGATCGGCAACTTCGACGGGGTCCACCCCGGGCACCGTGAGGTGCTGGCCGAGGCCAGACGCCGCCAGCCCGCGCTGCCCCTGGTCGTGGTCACGTTCTGGCCGCACCCGGTGTCGGTGCTGCGGCCGGGGACGGGGCCGATGCTGCTCACGTCCCTGGAGGGACGGATCGAGCTGCTCACCGCTGCCGGCGCGGACCGGGTCGAGGTGATCGACTTCACCCCGGAGTTCGCGGGCTGGTCGCCGTCCGACTTCGTCGAGAAGGTGCTGCTGCCGCTCGACCCCGCCGTGGTCGTGGTGGGGGAGAACTTCCGCTTCGGCAAGGGCGCGGTGGGGAACCTCGACACCCTGCGCCAGCTCTCCGCGGGGCGCTTCGAGGTGGACGGGCTCCCTCTGGTGCGCTTCGGCGACGAGGACACGTGCTCGACCCGGATCCGGGAGGCGCTCGCCGAGGGCGACGTGGCCCACGCCGCGCAGCACCTCGGCCGGCTGTTCTGCTTCCGCGGCGTGGTCAGCCACGGCGACCGGCGGGGGAGGGCACTCGGCTTCCCTACGGCCAACCTGCCGGTGCCGCCCGCGCTCGCCTGCCCCGCGGACGGCGTCTACGCCGGCTGGGTGACCCGGCGCGACGGCCTGGACGCGCACGGCGAGGCACTGCCGCAGGGCGCCCCGCTGCCGCGCTGGCCCGCTGCGGTCTCGGTGGGCACCAACCCGACCTTCGACGGCCTGACCCGGCGGGTCGAGTCCTACGTCCTCGACCGGGACGACCTGGAGCTCTACGACGCCCCGATCTCGGTGGAGTTCGTGGCCCGGATCCGGGGCCAGGTGCGGTTCGACGACATCGACCAACTGATCGTGCAGATGACCGACGACGTGGTGCGCTGTCGCGAATTGCTCGGGGTCGCGGGCTGAACCCTTCCTCCGAGCGCTCGTTGGCGGCACAATTGGGGCATGTTCGGGCTCGGTCCGATCCGGCGCTGGTTCTCGCCTGACCCCGAGCCGGTCGCGGCAGCGACCGGCCTGAACCTCGCTGCGTCCGATGTGGACGACCTCACCGAGATCGGTGCGCGGGTCGCCGCCGAGTACGGCCTGAGCTCCCCGGCCGTGATGACCGCCACCCTGACCCGGCTGATCCGGCGCCGAGTTCCGGTGCGGGGCCTGCACCCCGCCGACATCCGCAGCATCGGTGGCCTGCAGTTCGCCGACGGGACGGTGGTCCTGGTCCGGGGCCGGCACGCCGGCGATCTCGGCCGGGTGGCGGCGGGCATCCACTTCGGCTCCGTGGAACTGGCGGAATTCCATGCGGGCCCGGCGGGGGTCACGCTGGAGCTCAGCTACGGCGGGCACACCGACCAACTGTCGGCGCTGGGGATCACCCAGCCGGTGTAGTCCTCGCCGTCCGTCCCTCAGCGGGTGAGCAGCGACTTGCGGTAGATCGCGTCCCGCTGCTCGGTGGAGTGCAGTGCGCCGTCGGCGTCCATCC
>JAGQUI010000329.1 GCA_020438595.1 Propionibacteriaceae bacterium
CGGCGAGGAACTCCGCTGGGTGCCCGACCACATGCGGCACCGCTACGCGAACTGGGTGAACGGCCTGAACGGCGACTGGCTGATCAGCCGGCAGCGGTTCTTCGGCGTCCCGTTCCCGGTCTGGTACGCCCTTGATGCTGACGGCGAGCCCGACTACGCGAGCCCGATCACCGCGGCCGAGGACACGCTGCCGGTCGACCCGTCGAGCCAGTGCCCGCCCGGCTACACCGAGACCCAGCGGGGCGTCCCGGGCGGCTTTGTGGGCGACCCCGACGTGATGGACACCTGGGCGACGTCCTCGCTGTCCCCGCAGATCGCGTGCGGCTGGGAGACCGACGAGGAGCTGTGGCGGCTCACCTTCCCGATGGACATGGCCCCGCAGGCCCACGACATCATCCGCACCTGGCTGTTCTCCCGGGTGGTGCGGGCGAACTTCGAGCACAACTGCCTGCCGTGGCGGCTGGCCGCGATCTCGGGGTTCGTGGTGGATCCGGACCGCAAGAAGATGAGCAAGTCGAAGGGCAACGTGATCGTGCCCACCGACATCCTGGAGAAGTTCGGCTCGGACGCGGTGCGCTGGCGCGCAGCCATGGCCCGGCCCGGCATGGACTCGCCGTTCGACGAGGCCCAGATGAAGGTCGGCCGCCGCCTGGCGATGAAGGTGCTCAACGCGAGCAAGTTCATCCTCGGCATCGCCGCGGGCACGCCGTCGCGTGTGCAGCCGTCCGAGCCGGTCGACCTCGCCATGCTCGCCGCGCTCGCCCGGGTGGTCGAGCAGGCCACCGCGGCGTTCGAGGCCTACGACTACTCCGCCGCGCTGGAGACCACCGAGAAGTTCTTCTGGCAGTTCTGCGACGACTACCTGGAGCTGGTCAAGGAGCGCGCCTACGGCACCGAGACCGAGGGCGAGGAGATCGACGAGACCGCCCGTGACTCGGCCCGTGCCGCCCTGCGGGAAGCACTGGACGTGCTGCTGCGCCTGTTCGCGCCGTTCCTGCCGTTCGTCACCGAGGAGGTCTGGTCGTGGTGGCGGAAGGGCTCGGTGCACCACGCCCGCTGGCCCGAGGTGTCCGACGTCGCGGCGAAGGACGGCAACCCGGCCCTGCTGGACGACCTCGCCGCCGCGCTGATCGGCATCCGGGGCGCCAAGTCACAGGCCAAGGTCTCGATGAAGACCGAGGCGACCCACGCGACCTTCGCCGGCTCGGAGGAGGTGCTCGGCCGGCTGCTGGCCGCCGAGGACGACCTGCGTGCGGTGGGCCGGATCAGCAGCCCGATCGAGTGGCTCGCCACCGGCGGGCCGCTCGAGGTGACCGTCGAGCTCAAGCCCGCCGAGGGCTGATGGGTTCCGCACGGGCCCGCATGGCCGCGGCCGGCGTGGCTGCGTCCGTGCTGCTCACCGGGTGCGCGTCCGGCATCCGCAGCAGCGCGGGCGAGGTGACCGCGCCGGCCACCACCGACTCGTTCTCGGTGCGGGTGGGCGACTGCCTGGGCAAGCTGCCCACCGAGAGCACGACCGAACTGCAGTTGCTGCCGTGCGACCAGGAGCACTACTGGGAGGCGTTCGCCAACGCGACGCTGACCGGCGAGGACTTCCCCGGCAACGCGTCCGTCCGGGCACAGGCCGGGCAGGAGTGCACGGACGCCTTCGCGAGCTTCGTCGGCGTCGCGGCGAAGAAGTCGAAGCTGAGCCTGACCATCCTCGCGCCCACGAGCGAGACCTGGACCCAGGCCGGCGACCGCGCCGTGACGTGCCTGGTCGGCAACCCCAGCGGTGGGGTCACCGGCACCCTGAAGGACGCCGCGCGGTAGCCCCGTCCCACGACAGACGCTCCCGAAATTCGAGAACGCTCCCGAAATTTCGGGAGCGTTCTCGAATTTCGGGAGCGTTCTTGCCGAGGCCGCCTACAGCAGGTCGCGGAGCACCGGATCGGCCATGTCGAGCACGGCGGCCTTCGCCTCTTCGGCGTTGGTCGCGGCCCGTGCCGCCGCCGCCATCTGCTGGCACTGCTCGCGGGTGTGCAGCCCGAGCGAGGTGCGCACCGCGGGGACCTTGCCGGGAGCCATCGACAGGCTCGACACCCCGAGTCCGGTCAGCACCAACGCGAGCGCCGGGTCGCCACCTGCCTCGCCGCACACGCCGACGGGCTTGCCCATCGCCGAGCCACCCTCACAGGCCAGCGCGACGACGTCCAGGAGTGCCGGCTCCCACGGGTTGAGCAGTTCGGCCAGTTCGCCCTGCATGCGGTCGGCAGCCATCGTGTACTGCTGCAGGTCGTTGGTGCCGAGCGAGGCGAAGTCGACGTGGTAGAGGATCCCCTTCGAGCGGATCGCCGCCGCCGGGACCTCGATCATGATCCCGACCTTGGGCAGGCCCAGCGCCCGGACCTTCTCGGCGAACCACATCGCCTCGGCCTGGGTGGCGATCATGGGCGCCATCACCCGGACGTCGGCACCGGTCGCCTTGTAGGCGGCCGCCAGCGCCTCCAGCTGCGCGTCCATCACCTCCGTGCGGATCATGCCCAGCCGGATGCCCCGCCGGCCCAGCGCCGGGTTCTCCTCCGGACCGAGGTCCGCGAACTTCAGCGGCTTGTCGGCGCCGGCATCGAGGGTGCGGACGACGATGCGGCGGTCGCCGAACGCCTCGAACACCGCCGTGTAGGTCGCGGTCTGCTCCTCCACCGTCGGCATGGTGTCGCGGTCGAGGAACAGGAACTCGGTGCGGAAAAGGCCCACGCCCTCCACCGCCTGCTTCGCGGCCTTCTGGGCGTCGTCGGCGGTGCCGATGTTCGCCAGCAGCGCCACCGGGTAGCCGTCCTTCGTCGCGCCCTTGCCGGTGCCGCCGGCCAGGGCTGCGGCGCGGCGCCGCTTCCGCTCCTCCAGCAGCGCCACCTCCTCCGCCGTCGGGTTCACTGTGATCTCGCCGACGCCGCCGTCGATGGCCACCGTCGTGCCCGCCGGCACATCGAGGATGCCGGTGGCCTGCACCACCGCGGGGATGCCGAGCTGCGAGGCCAGGATCGCCGTGTGGCTGGTCGGGCCGCCGGCCGCCGTGACGATGCCCAGGCAGGTGTCGGTGGTCAGGGTCGCCGTCTCGGCGGGCGCGAGGTCGTGCGCGGCCAGGATGGACGGCTCGGTCAGCGTCGGGACGCCCGGTTCGGGCTGCCCCAGCAGTCGCGCCACCGCGCGGTCGCGGACGTCGCGCAGGTCGGTGACCCGCTCGGCCATGTAGCCGCCGAGCGAGGTGAACATCGTGCAGATCTCCTCGACGGCGTCGGTGACCGCGTTGGTCATGCCCTTGCCCGCCTGGAGCTGGGTGTCGATGCCCATCGCGAGCCCCGGATCGCGCGCCATCATGGCGCCGGCCTCGAGGATCGGCCGGGCGTGGTCGCTGGCGGTCGCGGCGCGGGCCTCCAGGCCCGCCGCCACGTCGGCGAGGACGCCGTGGACGGTCGCCGAGGCGGCCGCGGCGTCCGTCGTGGGTGCCTCGTCCGCGGGGGCGGTGGGGGCCGGGGTGACGACTACGAGCGGCCCCACGGCGGTGCCGGCGCTGACGCCGATACCGTGGAAAGTCGAGTGCTGACCGGCGTCGGCAGCCATCGGACTACTCCGCGTCGAGGTCGCGGGACAGGAGTTCCACCAGGGAGTCCAGGGCGGCGTCCGCTCCCTCCCCCTCGGCCGCAAGGGTCA
>JAGQUI010000032.1 GCA_020438595.1 Propionibacteriaceae bacterium
AGGGTGACCGCCAGCACGCCGACGGGATTCGCTCCCCGATGGGCGTCAGGGAATGATCTTGCCGGTGCTGCTGAGCACAGGCGGGATGTA
The DNA here is from genome assembly GCA_020438595.1 of Propionibacteriaceae bacterium. The sequence continues at coordinate 91 of JAGQUI010000032.1, forward strand.
CCGACCGAGCAGCGACTCCTCCCCGGTGTCGGCGCAGGCATGCCCGAGGGCGACGGCATCAGCCTGGGCGATGTTCAGCAGGGCGAGCAACCGTGCCTGTTGCCAGGAGCCCAGGTGCCGTTGGGTGGCAGTGCTCCGGGCCTCCCGGTTCCGTGACGCCGGCCCACTCTCCACCCCGTCGCCCTTCAGCTCGGCGAGCGCCCGGGGGACGCAGGTGGCCGCGGTCGGGTCGAAGGGCCGGACCGCCTCGGCCGGCGGCGTGGCCGCGTCGTCCCGCCGGTTCTCGATGATGGCCACGGCAGCCTTCCGTCCGATGGCCAGTCCGGCCTGCTTCTCCGCTCCCTCGGGCACATCGCCGGTTGCCGCCACATACGCGCGTTCGATGACGGCAGCACCCCGCGCGCCGCAGGGATCGGTGATCGAATCCCTCAGCCCTCCGAACACCGCGAGTGCCACCGTGTGCGTGGCCGCGGCGACGGCGGCGTCCGCTGAGGCGTCCGCCGGAGCGAACAGCCGTGGGGAGTAGGTCGTGAATCGCGGGTGAATGGCGTTGAGGGCGTCGTGCACGGCGATCTGGGTCATCGCGTACAGCCGGGACTCCCCCACCGGATTCCCCGGGGACAGGCAGGCGGCCACGGCAGCCTGGACCGTCACCGCGTTCCAGCGGAGCACGGCGCTCGACGCGTCCGGCGTGGCCAGGGCCGGCGGGGACGCCACACCGACGCCGGGAACGAGGCCGACGACGACGGCGACCACCCGGCCGGCGAGTCGCAGTCGGCGACGGGGCCCTCGCCGTCGCGCCACGGCCGTGACCCTGCGGGAACCGTCCATGGTGGTGCCCCTCTCCTCGCGTCCCCGGGGGTGCCCGGCTGGATCAAGGCTGGTTCCGCGGGGCCCGGGCCCACATCGGGAGCGGACCCTGAGGTGCGCAATTCAGACCCCTCAATTCCGGGCGGCCGGTCGCCACACTGTTCGCATGACCGAGCGCACCGGGCCGGCCACACCACCCCTGGCCGGGCGTCTGCCCGAGCAGGAGGTCCTCGTCGCGCTCCTGGACCGGGCGGCGGACGGCGAGGCGGGGACGATCCTGATCGGCGGTTCGGCCGGGGTCGGCAAGACCTCCCTGGTGCAGGCGGCGGTGGCGGGCCGTGACGCCGTCGTCGCGACCGGCGGCTGCCTGCCCCTGGTAGCGGTGACGGTGCCGTTCATGGCGATCCGGGCCGCGATGGCAAGCGTCGAGGACCGTGCGGACCCTCCGACGAGCGGGCTCGCGTCCGGCGATGCGGGGGCCGCGACGTTCGAGCGGTTCGACCGGTGGCTGGACGCGCTCTGTGCCGAGGCGCCGGTCGTCCTCGTCATCGAGGACCTGCACTGGGCGGACCAGTTCTCGCTCGACACCCTGATGTACGTGATCGCGGGCCCGGCCCGGCGGCGCCTCGCCGTGGTGCTGACCATGCGCAACGACGAACTCGGCGACGACCACAGGCTGCACCGCTGGCTGGCCGACACCCGACGGCTCCCGCGCTTCGCGGAACTCACGCTGCAGCCCTTCGACCGCCTGGACACCGCCGAGCAGCTCGCCGGGCTGCTCAGCGGACTGCCGCACCAGACCCTCATCGAGGAGGTCTACCGCCGCAGTGGCGGGAATCCGCTGCTCATCCGCCTCCTGTCCACCGGCCTGGCCCCGGACGCCCGGCAACTGCCGGAGACGCCGCCGCCCAGCCTGCGCCAGGCCGTGCTCCGCGCCTGGTTCGGGCTCACGCCGGCGACGCGGGAGCTGGTTGGGTTGCTCGCGATCGGGGGGCACCCGCTGCGCGCGGCCGAGCTTGCTGCGGTGGTGGGCGTGGACGTCGCAACGGTCCGGGCCCACCTCGGTGCCGCCGTCGCCGCGGGGGTGCTCGATCCTGCGCGCGACGACGTGTACTGGTTCAACCACCCGCTCTACGCCGAGGCTCTCGAGGATGCCGTGGCCCCGGACGACCGGCGGCGCTGGCACGCCGGGTTCGCCGACCACCTCCAGGCCGGGAACGCCGACGAGGCGGGGGTGGTGGCCGCACACTGGTTCCACGCCGATGCCCTCGCCGACGCGTACCGCTGGTCGCTCCGGGCAGCGGCCTGGCACGAGGCCGAGGGCTCACACGCCGAGCGCATCCCGATGCTCCACCGGGCGCTCGCCCTGCGCGAGCGGGTCGACCCACCCGAGTCCCGGGAGCAGTTGCTCGTCCGTCTCCGGCACGCCGCCGCCGACGCCGGCGCGTACGGGGACGAACTCGAGGCCGTGGACGCGCTCCTGGCGGGCACGTCGCCGGACACCCGGCCCACCGACGTGGCCGAGCTGTTGGTGCGCCGGACCCAGCTGCACCTGTTCACCGGACGGGCCTTCTACGCACGGGAGGACCTGCGCGAGGCCGTCCGCCTGGCCGCAGGGGCTCCGTCAAACCATGCGTACCCCCTCGCCCTGGCCGAACTCGGGCACGCCGAGCTCTGGCACGGCGAGGAGGAGGGCATCGAGCACGCACGGGCGGCACTCCCCCTCGCCCGCGCCGCAGGGGACGACCGCGCGCTGTGCGCCGCCCTGGCGGCGAACGCCTTCGCCGCCCTGTTCTCCGGCGACGCTCCGGCCGGGCTGCCGCTCGGCAGGGAGGCCTTCGAGGCCGGCCTGCGGGCGCGCGACTGGTGGGGGTGCACGAACGCGGTGTTCTGGGAGGCCAACTGCCTGAACTGGGCCTCCGCCGAACCTGCGGCGATCCTGTCCTCGAAACGCCAGGAACTGGCGCGTGCCGGGGCGCCGCACGCGTACCTCGCCTGGCTCGCGTCGAACCAGGCGTTCACCGCGTTGACGATCGGGTCCTGGCAGGAGTCCGCCCAGATCCTGAGGGAGACGCTCGCCTCCGACCCCGGCCCGGTCGCGGATGTGGAGGCCCGGCTCTGTTCGGCCCGGCTCGCCGTCTGGCAGGGACGCCAGCGCGAGGCGGAGCAGCACCTGGCCCGGGCCGACGAGCTCTTCGCCGCACGCTCGGAGTTCCTCGCCTTCGAGTTCGACGCCGTGCGAGCCGAGGTGCTGCTCGGTGCCGGCGACCCCGGGGGCGCCCACGCCGCGGCGCTCGCCGGTCTGGGCATGGCCCGTGCGCTGCCGAGCATGTGCGAGTGGCTGGTTCCACTCGCCGCGCGGGCGCTCGGTGACCAGGCGGAGTCCGCGCGGGATGCCGGCCAGGACCAGTCCGCCGTGCTCGCGGCAGCCGCGGACCTGCACTCCCGACACCCGCGGGTCGTCCGCGACGTCGGTCCGGTCTGGCCGGAGTACGAGCGACAGTGCCGTGCTCTCGACGCGCTCTACGCCGCCGAACTCGGCCGCGTCGGGGCGGACCCCGACGAGGGCCGGCTCTGGTCGGAGGCCGCGGGGGCGCTGGCTGAGGCCGCGCTCGCCTGGGAGACGGCCTACGCCTGCAGGCGGGGCGCCGAGGCCCTGCTCGGCCGGGGCCACGACCGGACGGCCGGTGCCGCGCTGCTGCGCCGGGGGCTCGATCTCACCGAGGCGCTGGCCGCCGAGCCGCTGCGTGAGCAGCTCCTGGCGCTGGCCCGGCGGGCGCGCGTGCCCACCAGTCAGGTCGTGCCGGTGGAAGCCGCGGCCACGACCGGGCCGACCGCGATCACCACTCGGGAGCGGGAGATCCTCGCGCTGCTCGTGGCCGGCCGCACCTACGCCGAGATCGCGACCGAACTGGTGATCAGCGAGAAGACGGTGAGTTCCCACGTCTCACACCTGCTCGCGAAGACCGGCACGACCAACCGGGTCGAGCTCGCCGGCTACGCCGAGCGGGCCCGGCCGGCACCGGGGCCGGTGGCTACCGCAGCCGGACCACGTCGAAGTGATGCGCCGGGCTGACCAGTTCGTCCTGCGCCTGCACGAGCAGCAGCTCGTCGGAACCGGCCTCGGTCGTCGCCTTAAGCAGCGAGTAGACGACATCCGCGGTGCGGCCCATCGCGAGCCCGGGATCGTCGCCCTCCAGGTAGTGCGCCAGGAAGAGTGCCGCGGTCAGGTCGCCCGAGCCGGTGAAGCTCCGCTCCAGTCTCGGCGTGGTCACCTGCCAGGCCCCGGCCGGAGTGTCGACCAGCATCAGGATCTCGTCGGGGTTGCCGCCGTCCAGCACCGTGGAGGTGACCAGCACGACATCCGGGCCGGTCGCGCGCAGCGCGTCCGCGGCGGCGAGCACCTCGGCCACCGTGTTCGTGGTGCGTCCGGTGAGGTAGTCGAGCTCGAAGTGGTTCGGCGTGACGATCTGGGCGCGGGGCACGACCTGGTCGCGCATGAACTCGGGGATGCCCGGACGCACGTAGATGCCGCGGCCCACGTCCCCGAGCACCGGGTCGCAGCAGTACACCGCGCGCGGATTGCGCTGCCGCACCAGGTCCACCGTGCGCAGCACCTCGGCGCCCATCTCCTCGGCACCCTGGTAGCCCGACAGCACCGCGTCCACGCGGCCGAGCACGCCGCGCTCGTCGATGCCGCGCACCACCTCGGCCACGTCGGTGGCCGAGAGCAGCGGGCCGCGCCAGGCCCCGTAGCCGGTGTGGTTGGAGAAGTGCACCGTGATCACCGGCCACACCTCGACGCCGATCCGCATCAACGGGAACGTGGCGGCACTGTTGCCGACGTGGCCGTACGCCACGCTGGACTGGATGGACAGGATCGTGGTCACCGGGACATTACACACCAGAGGGTCGTCACCCCCGCGACACCGCCACCCCGTATGGTGCTGCCGTGCAGGCCCGTAGCCACCCGTACTTCGCCGGACGGTTCGCCGCCTTCGCGCACCGTGGTGGCTGGGTGACGCCGCAGGACGCGCCGAGGGAGAACACCGCCTACGCGTTCGCTCGTGCCGTCGAACTCGGCTTCCAGTACCTCGAGACCGACGTCTGGGCCACCGCGGACGAGGAACTGGTCGCCTTCCACGACGACCGGCTCGACCGGGTCACCGACGCCACCGGCCTGATCGGCGACCACCCCTGGGCGGTCCTGCGCGACGTGCGGATCGGGGGCCAGGACCCGATCCCGCGGATGGCCGACCTGCTGGACCAGTTCGGCAGCGCCCGGTTCAACATCGACATCAAGGACGACCGGGCCGTGAAGCTGCTCGCGGACACCATCGAGCGGCTCGGTGCGCAGGACCGGGTCTGCGTGGCCTCGTTCTCCTCCGCTCGCCTGAAGGAGTTCCGCCGGCTGGCGCCGGGGGTGGCGACGGCCGTCTCGCCCAACGGCGTGGTGGTGGCCACCCACGGGTTCGGGCTGCGCCGGCTGTGGCAGGACAGCGGGCTGGCCCTGCAGATCCCGGTGCGGTACGAGGGCGCGCCGCTGGAACTGATCCGTCCCGATGTGATCCGGCTCGCGCACGCGTCCGGCCGGGTGGTGCACGTGTGGACGGTGGACGACGAGGCCGAGATGCACCGCCTGATCGACCTCGGCGTGGACGGGCTGGTCAGCGACGACATCAGCACGCTGAAGCGGGTCCTCCTCGAGCGGGGCCTGTGGGAGGGGGACGCATGAGGAGCACCAGGGAGCAGCGGTCCTGGTACTGGTACGACTGGGCCAACTCCGCCTACATCACCACCACAGCGACGGTGATCATCGGCCCGTACCTGACCAGCCTGGCGAACAACGCCGCCTGCCCGGACCTCGCCGAGGGCGCCGTGTGCACGAATCCGGTGATGCTGCTGGGCATCTTCCCGGTGCTGCCCGGCGCCCTGCACCCGTTCCTCGGCACGCTGAGCACCATCGTCTCGGCCGTCCTGCTGCTGTTCGTGGGGGCGGCCGCCGACCGCTCGGCGAAGCCGCACCGGTGGCTCGCGGTCACCGCCTGGGTGGGCGCGCTCGCCGGCAGCATGATGTTCTTCCTCGAGGGCGACAACTGGCAGTTCGGGGCCTGGCTGATGGTGATCGCCGCGTTCTGCTTCGGGGCGTCCACGGTGGTCTACGACTCGATCCTGGTCCGGATCGCCGGGCCGGACGAGCGCGACCGGGTGTCCAGCCGCGGCTGGGCCTTCGGCTACCTCGGCGGCGGCCTCCTGCTGGTGCTCAACTTCCTGCTGATGTCGTTCTACGACACGCTCGGCATCACCTACGGCCTGGCGATCCGGCTCAGCCTGCTGTCCGCCGGCGTCTGGTGGGCGGCGTTCACGATCATCCCGGTGCTGGGCCTGCGCCGGCTGCCGCGCGACGTGCCGGAGCAGGTGGCGCGGCGCAACCCGTTCAGCCAGCTCGTGGCCACCTTCGCGAGCATGCGGAACTACCCGCAGACCCTGCTGTTCCTGGCGGCGTTCCTGTTCTTCAACGACGGCATCCAGACCGTGATCGTGCAGTCGAGCCTGTACGCGTCCTCCGAGCTCGGCATGGAGACCAGCCAGGTGATGATGACGTTCCTGCTCACCCAGTTCGTCGCGTTCGGCGGTGCCCTGCTGTTCGGGCGCGTCGCGGCCCGGATCGGCGCCAAGCGGACGGTGCTCGGCGGCATCGTGATCTGGTTCGGCGTGGTGCTGGTGGCGTTCGGCCTGCCGTCGGGCAACTTCGGTGCCCTGCTCGGCCTCGGCGCGGCGATCGGCCTGGTCATGGGCGGCACACAGGCACTGTCCCGCTCGCTGTACAGCCAGCTGATCCCGCTCGGCCGAGAGGCCGAGTACTTCAGCTTCTACCAGGCGATGGAGCGCGGCACGAGCTGGCTGGGGACCCTCACCTTCGCCCTGGTGTTCCAGTTCACCCAGTCGTACCGGCTGGCGCTGGTGGCACTGATCGCCTTCTTCGTGGTCGGCGGCATCCTGCTCGCGAAGGTGGACATGCGCAAGGGAATCATCGACGCCGGGAACGTGTTACCCAAGGTGCTGTGATCCTCGCGTCCGCACAGGTACCCGGGAGACAACGGCTTGGGCGGCTCGCTAGCGTTGTGGGCGGAAGGTAGGTGCGATGGCTGAACGTGCGTTGAGGGGTTCCGGGCTGGGCAGCAAGAGCCATGCCGACCCGAGCGGGGTCGAACTCGCGCCCCGCCAGGAGATCGGTTTCGACTGCCCCAAGGGCCACCACTTCACGATCGTGTTCGCCGAGGAGGCGGAGCTGCCCACCGAGTGGGAGTGCCCGCGCTGCGGTGACACCTCGCGCCGCTCGGACGGCGTCGAGCCCGAGGCCAAGGAGACCAAGACGCCCCGCACCCACTGGGACATGCTGCGCGAGCGTCGTTCGATCGAGGAACTCGAGGACCTGCTCGCCGAGCGGCTGGACGAGATCCGCGGCGAGGACCGCTGAGGGCTATTCCTCGATCTCCCCGGTGACCACGGGCGGGTCGGACGGGCCCTCCGGGTCGGCCACGGTCTCGCCCTCCACCACCGTGCCGTTCGCGTAGGGCGAGCGCACGGAGTTGATGTCGAAGCCGCTGCGCGCGGCCTGCCGGGCGGCCACCAGCCCGATCGCCCGACGGGCCGCGGGCCGCGTCCAGGGCAGCAGGCAGATGAGGCCGACGATGTCGGTCAGGAAGCCGGGCAGGATCAGCAGCAGCCCGCCGACCAGCACGAGCGCGGCGTCGGCGAGCTGGCCGGACGGCATCTTCCCGGTGGTGTAGGCGTCCACCAGGGCACGCCAGGCCTTGTTGCCCTCCCGGTGCATCAGCCAGGCGCCGAGGACCGCCCCGGCGATCAGGATCGCCAGCGTCCACGGGATTCCGATCCGGATGCCGACGAAGGTGAGCAACCAGACCTCGGCGACCGAGACCAGGATGAAGACAGCGACCAGCACCGGCACCAGCCAGGCGCGCCGCGCCGGAGCGGTGCCCGTCACGAGGCGCCCTTCCGGGCGAACAGGCCCCGGACCTGGCCGGCCCGGTAGGCCAGGCCCCACCGGGTGGTCAGCAGCATCGCCTCGGCCACGATCCTCCCGCTCATCTTGGAGTCGCCGAGTTCACGCTCGACGAACTCGATCGGCACCTCGGCGATGGTGAAGCCCGAGCGGATCGCACGCCGCACCATCTCCACCTGGAAGCCGTAGCCGGCAGCCTCGATGCCGTCCAGCCCCATGCCCTCCAGCGTGGTCGCGCGCCATGCCACGAGGCCGCCGGTGGCGTCCTTCACCGGCAGGCCGAGCATCAGTTGCGTCCACAGGTTCCCGCCGCGGGAGAGCAGTTCGCGGTGCAGCGGCCAGCCCTTCGTGGAGCCACCCCTGACATAGCGGGAGCCCTTCACCGCGTCCGCCGTCCGGAGCCGCTCGAGGATCGCCGGCAGGTACTCGGGCTGGTGCGAGCCGTCGGCGTCGTGTTCGACGAGCACCTGGTAGCCCTCGGCGAGGCCCCAGTGGAAGCCGGCGATGTAGGCGGCGCCCAGGCCCTCCTTGCCCTTGCGGTGCAGCACGTGGAGGTGGTCGTCCGCGGCGGCGAGGCCGTCGGCGATCGCGCCGGTGCCGTCGGGCGAGTTGTCGTCGGCGACCAGGATGTGGGCCTCCGGCACGGCGGCGCGGATCCGGGCGGTGATCGGTCCGAGGTTCTCCGACTCGTTGTAGGTGGGGATGATGACGAGCACCCGATCAAGCGGGGCTGTCGAGTCGGTCATTCGCTTCTCCCGTTCCGGATTCGGTCGGCGTCCATTCTGCCGTATCGCAGGGAGGCCACGAGGCCGAGAGCGGCAAGGATCGTGATCGCCAGTTCCAGCGGCGAGGCCAGCCAGGTCGCCGGCGTGAGCCCGGACCGCTCCGGCAGCGTGACCACCCCGGACGCGCCGACGTGGTCGGGCGCGGTGAAGGCGACCGACCCGTCCGCGTTGATCAGGCCGCTGACCCCGCTGGTGGTGACCACCAGCACCTCCCGGCGCAGCTCCATCGCGCGCGCCCTCGTGATCGCGAACTGCTGCTCGATCTGCCCGGTGCCCTGGTACATCGCGTTGCTGGACTGCACCACCACCACCTGGCCGCCGTGGCGCACGGTGTCGTAGCCGAAGTCGTCGTAGACGAGGTCGTAGCAGACCATCACGCCGACAATGAGGTCCCGTCCATCAGGCAGGGTGACCGGGAGGGCGCCCGGCTCGTCGCCGGCGATCGACTGCGGGCCGACGAACGCGAGCTCGGGGATCAGCGGCAGCAGCAGCGAGCGCAGCGGCACCCACTCGCCGAACGGGACGATGCCGCGCTTGAGGTAGCGGGCGGTCTCGCCGAGGTCCGGGTCCCACCACAGCGACGCGGTCTGGCGCTCGTCCACGCCGGGACCGTCCAGGATCACCCCGAAAAACATCGGGACACCCAGCACTGCGGACATGGCCCTGACCATGGCGCCGGTCTGCGGATCGGCGTAGGGGTCCATGTCGGTGGTGTTCTCCGGCAGCACCACGAAGTCGGGCTCCGGCAGCTCGCCGGCGTCGATCTTCTCGCGCAGCTTCGTGGCCTCGGTGAGGTGGTTGCGGGTCGTGGTGCGGGCCTCACCGATGCCGTACACGCCACCGCCGGGAGCGCCGCCCTGCACCCAGCCGACCTCCACCTGGCCGGTCTGCGCGCCGACCGGGACGAGCGTGCCGCCGGCGGCGAGCAGGGCCAACGCGGCGAGGGTTGCGGCCGAGACGATCAGGCGGCGCCGCGAGAACCCGCTGAGCAGCCAGGCGATCCCCTGCCCGGCCAGCGCGGTGAGGAAGCTGAGTCCGGCCACCCCAACCAACGGCAGCACCCAGGCGAGCGGCGAGTCGACCATCGCGTAGCCCAGCCGCATCCAGCCGAAGCCGTCGAACGGGAACCGCGAGTACGTGAACTCGATGCCGGTCCAGCAGCCGGCGGCCAGTAGCGGCCACCAGCGGGTCCGGGTCGCGACCTTCAGCAGCGCGCCGAGGAGGGCGTAGAAGAGGGCCTCGACCAGCACCAGCCCGAGCATGGCCTGGACGAAGATGACCTGCATCCACCCGATGCCGAGCAGCAGGAACCCGGTTCCCCAGGCGAGGCCGAGGCCGGCGGCCCCGCGGACCCGGCGGGCGGCGAGGACGACGAGGGTCAGGCCGGCGACGCCGACGGGCACGAGCGGCCACCACCCGTACGGCTGGAAGCCCAGCGCGGTCGCCACCCCGGTGAGGATCGCGATCGCCGCCCGCAGGCTCCAGTGCCGTGCGGCGAGCCAATCGACCACGGGCCTCCCTTCGACAGCCCGCCCAGCTTAGCCAGCCCCGTCCGTCCCGCTTGGCCAGCCCCGTCCGTCCCGCTTGGCCGCCCCGCCTCCCCCGGCTTCGCTACCGCTACTCAAGGACGCTACCCAAGTACGGGTAGCGAGCCGAAGTACGGGTAGCGAAGCGGGGGGTGGTGCGGCAGCATGGGGCGATGGCCGAGCCACGACTGATGCTGTTCGACACCGCGTCGCTGTACTTCCGCGCCTTCCACGGGCTGCCGTCCAGCCTGCGGGCGCCGGACGGACGGCCGGTGAACGCGGTTCGCGGTCTGCTCGACTTCATCGCCCGCTTCGTCACCGACTACTCCCCCACCCGGGTGGCCTGCTGCTGGGACGACGCCTGGCGTCCGGCCTGGCGGGTGGCGCTGTTGCCGTCCTACAAGGCGCACCGGGTGGACCACGACGAGGTGGAGCAGGTGCCTGAGGAGCTCGTCGCCCAGGTGCCCCTGATCCGGGACGTGCTCGCCGCGTTGGGGCTGCCGGTGGTCGGTGCCGCCGACTGCGAGGCCGACGACGTGATCGGGACGCTGGCGGCCCGCTCCGCCATCCCCGTCGACGTGGTCACCGGCGACCGGGACCTGTTCCAGCTGGTCGACGACGCGCGCGGCGTCCGGGTGCTCTACTGCGGACGCGGCGTCGCCAACCACGACCGGGTGGACGCGGCCTGGCTGCGGGCGAAGTACGGCATCGACGGCGCCGGCTACGTCGACTTCGCGGTGCTGCGCGGCGACCCGTCCGACGGGCTGCCCGGCGTCGCGGGGATCGGCGAGAAGACCGCGGCGAAACTGGTCACCGAGCACGGCGACCTCGACGGCATCATGGCCGCCGCGACCTCGGGGGCGCTGCCCGCGACCACGACCGCGAAGCTGGCGGCCGCCGTCGAGTACCTCGGTCCGGCCCGCGAGGTGGTCGCCGTCCGGACGGACGCACCGGTGCCCGACGTCGACCTCACCCTGCCGGGCGCACCCGCCGACCCCGAGCGGTTCGCCGAACTGGCCGCCGAACTCGGGCTGGGCGGCTCGGCGGAGCGCATCGCGAAGGCGCTCGCCAACGGAGAGTGACTTCACCTCCTGAGTTCAGGCGGCAGATTCACTGTGTGTGTCCGGCTGACCCTTCGTGGCGCCCGATCGTTCATCACGGGCCGGGTGAGGTTCAGCCGCCGTTGGTGTGCAGGACGTAGACCGCGGAACCGCCCACGATGTTGTACAGCCGGTCGCCGGTGCGCAGCGGCACACCCGCCGGGCTGAGCACGATCCGCTCGGCGATCTTGAGCCCGAGGCTCTCGAAGAGCTCCTCCAGTTCGACCAGTGTGGTGTGGCGCAGGTTGGGGGTGTCGTACCAGGCGTGCGGGATCTCCCGCGACATCGGCATCCGGCCGCGGAACAGGCGCAGGCGGTGCCGCCAGTAGCCGAAGTTGGGCACCGAGACGATCAGCCGCTCACCGATACGTCCCATCTGGTTCAGCACGTCGACAGGGCGGTGCAGGGTCTGCACGGTGCGGGACAGCACCACCACGTCGTAGGAGTGGTCGGCGAACTCGTCGAGCTGGGCGTCGAGGTCGAGCTCGATCACGGGGACGCCGGCGGAGATCGCGGCCAGCACCGAGTCGGGGTCGATCTCCACGCCGGTGCCGCGGCAGCCCGCGCTGGCGATCAGGGACGCCAGCAGCTCGCCGGAGCCGCAGCCGAGGTCGAGCACGCGGCTGCCGTCGGGGATCAGGCCGGCCACCAGGGCGAGGTCGGGACGCAGCTTCATGCACGCACCTCCGCCAGGGCCCGGTCGAAGTACGCCCGCAGGGTGGCGTGGTACGGCTCGACCGGCAGCAGGAAGGAGTCGTGGCCCCAGGTCGAGGGGATCTCGCGGAACGTGACCGGCTGGCCGGCCCGTTCGAGCTTGCGGACGATCCGCCGCGAGTGGTCGGTGCCGAACCGCCAGTCGGTGGCGAAGGAGAGCACCAGCCACTTCACCGGGTCGGCGGTCACCGCGGTGAGCGCGTCCGGGTCCGCGAACGGGTCGAAGTAGTCCATCACGCGGGTCAGGTACAGGTAGCTGAGCGCGTCGAACCGCTCCAGGAACGCCTGGCCCTGGTGGTCGAGGTAGCTCTCCACGGCGAAGTCGATGCCGAAGCCGGGGTGCTGCCGGTCGGGGTGGGGCTGGCGGCCGAACTTCTCGGTGAGCGCGTCCTCGGAGAGGTAGGTGATGTGGGCCATCATCCGCGCGATGGCCAGGCCGGTGTCCGGGTTCACCCGGGCCGCCGCGTACGCGCCGTCCGCGAAGTTGCGGTCGGTCATGATCGCCCGGCGGGCCACGGCCGAGAAGCCGATGTTCTGCGCGGTGAGCCGGCTGGACGCGGCGATCACCAGCGCGTTGGCGACCTCGTCAGGGTGGTCGAGCGCCCACTGCAGCACCTGCATGCCGCCGAGCGAGCCACCGAGCGCGGCGAGCAACCGGGTGACGCCCAGGTGCTTGGTGAGCGCCCGGTGCACGGCGACCAGGTCGCGCATCATCAGCAGCGGGAACCCCAGCCCGTAGGCCTCGCCGGTCGCCGGATTGGTCGAGGACGGCCCGGTGCTGCCCTGGCAGCCGCCGATCAGGTTCGCCGAGATGACGAAGAACCGGTTGGTGTCCAGGGGCCGACCGGGGCCGATCAGGTTGTCCCACC
>JAGQUI010000330.1 GCA_020438595.1 Propionibacteriaceae bacterium
CACGGGGACGGTTCCTTTCCGGTTCAGAAAGCGAGCAGCGAGAGGCTGCCGATCCGGGCCGGATCGAGCAGGCGGGCGAACAGCAGGGCCGACCCCGCCGTGCCGACGAACAGGCCCAGGCAGGCGTCCGCGCGCAGGCCGGACGGCCAGTCCAGCGGGTCGGCCGGCGCCAGCCGGACCAGGTCGGACGCGATCCTCCGGGCCGCGGCCAGGTGATCGGCGTCCGGCCACACCTCGCCCGCGAGCGCCAGCACGTCCAGTGGTGCCGCGAGCCCGTGGCACAGCGTGAGCCCGCCGGGGATCGCTCCGAAGCCGTCCGCCCGGGCGCGGGCCACCGCGCGGGTGAGCTCCAGCCCGCAGGCCAGCACCCCCGCGTGCGCCTCGGCCGCGATCGCGTCGGCGGGGTAGTCCAGGTCAAGGCCGAGCTGCAGCAGCCGCAGCCGCACCGCGGCGATCCCGGCCGCACCGTGGCACCACAGCACCGGGTAGCCCGGCGGGCCGTCACCGCGCAGGTCCGGCCAGCCGCCGGACGCCGGGTCGAACCAGGCCGCCTCCCAGCGCAGTCCCGCCGCGATCAGGGGTGCCGCCACCGGCGCCACCTCCGGATAGGCGGCCGCCGCCTCGGCCAGGGCCAGCACCACGCCCGAGACGCCGTGCGCCAGGCCGCAGAGCGGCTGGTCCCCGCCGGGTTCGGGCCAGCAGGCGAATTCGCCGTCCCACCGGGCAGCCCCGGCGAGCGCGTCCACGAGCGCAGCGACGGCAGCCGGATCAGCGTTCGAGCGGACCAGCGCCAGCAGGTCGCCGGCCATCCCCCCACCCAGGTCGGAGCCTCGGCCGGGCCTCGACGGGCCCAACCCGCCGGGGCCGTCCGACCGGCCGGACCCGGCCAGCGCGACACCGGTGCTGCCGCCGAGCAGCCCCGGTGCCGGGCCCGCGTCGCCGGCGGGTTCGTCGCCGTCCTCGCGGCCGAGCGTGCGCAGTGCCCAGGCGATGCCCGCGTTCCCGTCGTAGAGCCATGGCCGCCCGGCGTGCAGCTCCAGCGGTTCCCCCCTCGCGTCGAGCTCCCAGGTCCCCCAACCCCGGTGCCCGGCCCAGGTCACTGCGCACGAATCAATGGCGTCCAGGCAGCTCTGGAGCGCGTCGTCCAGCACCGCGTCGGCGGACGCAATGGTGGTCGCCTGCGTGGTCATGTGGCGCTCCTCAGGTGTGGACGAGCCGGGTCGAGCCCGGCGGCGGTGAAGGCCTCGGCGGCCGCGCGGACGGGGTCGTCACCGACGGCGCACCCCGCGAACGCCTCCGCCAGCAGTTCGCAGCGGCTCTGCCCGAAGCTCTGCTCGGTGCCCGGGTCGTGCGACCACGCCACCCCGGGCGCCAGCGACGCGGTCAGCGGCGGGGCGCCGTCCGGCCCGACCAGGTCGCCCACGGTGCCGACCACGATCGCGGCGACGCGCCCGGCGTCGGCGTCGTCCACGTACAGCACGACGGCGTCCGGACGCGTGAGCAGTTCGGGCCGGGCCGCCACCTTCAGCGACCAGCGCACCCGGGCCGCATCGAGTTCCGGCGGCAGCACACGGACCAGATCGAGCACCCGCTCGGGCCGGATCGAGAGGTAGAACCGGGTCACGTGGGGTTGCTGGGTGGTCACGTCCCAGCCGCCGCCCCAGGTGCGCCACCAGCCCTCGGTCTCGTAGCCTCCGGCCCGTTCGACCGCGACCACCAGGTCACCGGCCCGGGCCGGGCGTCCCGGGTGTGCAGGCACCCAGTGGTCGCCCAGCGACACCGCGCGGGTGATGCCGTCCGGGGTGGCGACCACGACCGTCCCGGCGAGCCCGGTGCCGACCACGCGGCACCCGGGCGTCCAGCGGGTGCTGTGCGCCACCCGCAACTGCCCGACCAGTGGCGGTGCGCCGGACGCGGGCCGCGGCACGGCGACCCCGGCGCGCGGCGCGGCGTACCAGCCGGCGTAGAGGTCCTCGCCGCCTGCCCAGACCCGGTGCGCGGCGCGGACCGACCGCTCCTGCTCAGCCGTGAACACGATGGGCCTCCGCGGCCTCGCGGGCGCGGTCGAGCAACGTGCTGATGCTGCCGTCGGCGTCCGGCGTCCCCCCACCGACCAGGACGCCGACGGCCAGCTGATAGGCGGCCACGAGCAGCCGGACGCACCAGAGTGCGTGGCCCGGCTCGGCCGCCGTCCCCCCTCCCCCGCGGTACGCCGCCAGCAGGCGGCGCCACGCCAGGTCGCTCCAGTCGGCAGCGACCGTCTCCGCCAGCACCCGGGCGCCGGCCAGGTCCCACGACGGGTCCCCCAGCCCGGCCGACTCCCAGTCGATCAGGCACGCACCGTCGGGTCCGACCAGCACGTTCGACGCGCTGACATCGCCGTGCGCCCACCCCTGGGACCGCCACCCCTCCTCGGCGGCCCGGGCGACATCGGCGAGCTCGCGCGCCACCGCGATCACCCTGGTGGGCACCTCGTGGTAGCGGGCGGAGTCCATGTGTGGGGGCAATTCGGCCAGCATCGGCCACGGCCGCCCCATCACCGGTGCGCCGGGCCCGGCGGGCTGGGCGTGCAGGGCCGCGAGCGCGGCGCCGGTCGCGGCGAAGCCGTCGCTCAGGGCGGACACGTCGCCGGCCATCATGAGTTCGGCCATCGAGTGACCCTGCGCGGGCGTGAGCCAGAGCTCGTCCGGGGTGCTCTGCGGCAGTGGGGACGGGGCCGCGCCCGAGTCGGCCAGGCGGCGCACGACCGTGCCCTCCCTGGCCACCGTGTCCTCGCCGTTCACCCGGGCCGCCTGGCCCGTCCCCTTGACGAAGGCGAGCGGGTGCCCGTCCCTGGCCAGGCGCAGCACCGGGTTGGAGCCGTCGACGCGGCGCACCCGCACTGCTCCGGAGAGCACGTCCGAGGCGTCCACGAGCCCGGTGTGGACGGCCCGGGCCAACACGGCGGGCGCGCTGGTCACGACATTCCGCCCTGCAGCTCGACGGTGAGCTCACGCACCTCGGTGGGCACGTCCTCGATGCTCACCGGGACGCGGTCGCGCATCGACGGCGTGGCGCCGGGGTGGACGTAGACCACGATCCCCCAAACGGGGCCTGCGTCCACCACCAGCTCGTCGATGTCGACCGCCACCACTCCGGACAGCGCCAGCAGGGCGTCCTCGGTGCGGGCCTTGACCGCCCGCACCCGCTCCAGCCCGGCCGCAGAAAGAGCCATCGCCGCACTCCTCGTCCTCGTGATTCACCCGTCAGAGCGGGCCCCCCCGTTCCTGATACACCTCCCCTGGACCGAGTCGGGGACGGTTCCTTACTCGGTCCACCTGAGAACGGACCGAGTCGGGGACGGTTCCTCACCCGGTCCACCTGAAGATGGACTGAGTTCGGAACCGTCCCCCATTCGGTCCGGACGGCTCAGCCGGCGGTCGGGTCGCCGCCCTGCTGCTGCTCGAGCGCGGCCAGGTAGCCGGCCCAGAAGGCGCTGTCGCCGGAGAACTCACCCGGAACGCCCGGGGTCACGCCGGTCGTGCAGGCGAGGCTCGGGCAACCGGCCAGGCTCGGGCAACCGGCCAGGGTCGGGCAGGTGGCCAGGGTCGGGCAGAACCGGGTCGGGCACGCCAGCGTCGGGCAGAACCGGCTCGGGCACCAGGCCTGGCTCGGGCAGTTGGCCAGGGTGGGGC
>JAGQUI010000331.1 GCA_020438595.1 Propionibacteriaceae bacterium
TGCCGCGGTGCGCGAGGGTGGCCTTCGGCTTCGGCCTCCCGAGCACGACCGCCCTCAAGTAGCCGCGGTTCGGCAGCTCCGCAAGCTCGACCGCCCTGCGCAGCGCCGCGTCCAGGCGGTGATCGACCTGCTGGCGGCCGAGCCCCGACCGAGTGGGGCGCAGAAGCTCGTCGATGGCGAGTGGCGGGTCCGGACCGGCGACTACCGGATCGTGTAGAGATCCACGACAACGTGGTGCTCGTCCTCGTGGTCGCAGTCGGTCACCGCCGCGAGATCTACCAGCGCCGCTGGTCTCGCCCGATGACCGGTCATGGGTGGTCCTCTCGGATCTCGGTGATGTCCGTCATCTGTAACCACTCGGGAAACCTGCAGGAATGGCGAAGCTGCCTCGCGGGGCTGAGGCCGGGCGGTTCAGCTCAGCGTGGGGATGCCTCGGATCGGCCGGCTGGACTGTGCCTACGCCGGGCCGAGGAAGCCACAGGCCGGCATTCTGCGCAGCACCCAGAAGACCGGGCTGGTGCGCGGGGCTCGACCGACGACTGCGAAGCGGTTCGATTCGTGATCGCCGGTCGAGCCCGTGACAGGTGGGATCGACTAGAACTGACTGTAGCCGCAGGCCAGAGTGACCTTCTTCGAGGTGGCGATCGTGCCGGATCCGTTGATGGCGACGGTCGTGTTCCAGCGGGTGGAGGCCGTCCCCTTGCATTTCTTCGTGACCGGCCAGGTCACCCGGGTTCCGGGATAGACCGAACTGCCCCGGTAGTCTTGCAGCCAGAAGTACTCTGCGTACAGGCGGGCTTCGCCGTAGACCGCGCCGTCACAGCCATCGCTAACACTTGCTTGGCCTGTTCCGTAGGCGTAGCTCAACGAGGTCTTCTTGGGGGTGCTGGCGGTCGCACTGACGGTGCAGTCGTCGCTGAGTGCTGCGTAGACGCCGACTCCGTCGGCATAGTTCACCTGCACCGTCTCGCCGGTCTTGATCGTGACACCGGCCGGCAGTGGAAGCTCTCCCACGGCGGTGACCGCCTCGCTGGTAGAGGTCATCGAGCGAGCCTCGGCTGGCGCGGGGATCTTCTCGTTCGGCCGGTCGATCACACGGGTGACGGTGAGGCCCCCGCTGTCACCGGCGGCCGGCTGGGCCGCTTGAGCCGACGGGTTCGCGGCGAGCAAAAGGGCACACGCTGAAACGGACACCGCGGCAAGCCTTAGCAGGCAACGAATCGATGGGAAATGCGAACGCGTCATGCTGACTCCTTTCCAAAGGCGCCAGCCCGGCTGGTGGGGTGGCACCCAGCATTACTGTTCGACCCGAGCATGCACCTCACCGACTTGCTTGGAGGCTAAACGGAGCAAGAAAGTGTACGACTTCATTGCTCATTTCCGTTGCGAAGGTCTATCGTCGTGTTGTGGCCGTTGCTGCCGAAACCCAGAGCCACGATCGAGTCCGGCGTGACGCGATCGAGTCACTCGTTGGCGTCCTTGTCGGCTTTCTGATCTTCTGGATCGCTGCCGTGGTGTCCGCTTGGCGGCCCGGAGCGAGCGTGGGCGTGGGGCTGGGGCTGTGGTACCTGCCGATGCTCGTAGTCGCTGGTGGTTGCGTCTTCCTCGGGGTGTGGCGTCCACGCTTGGCAATGCCTGCCGGCTTGGTCATCTTGACCCTGACTGCCGCCACGGTCCTTGCCCAAACCACGGCCGTGAACACGGCCCTTGTTGACTGGCTCGATTGGCGTAGTGTCCTTGCTCATGCCGGCGGCGCCTATTTCGTCCCTGTTGTCGGGGCGGTCCTGGTTTGCGCCTCGTTGGCCAGCAGGATTACCCGTCGGCCCGCTCGCTGAACATCGAGCTTTGAGGTACCCGGCGTGGTCGGATTGCGTTTGCGAGGACGCCGATTAGTGCGAGTATGCCTTTGCGCTCGCTCGCTCGGACCGGTTCGGGGGGAAGTGAGCCGCCTCACGATCAGGCGGCGAGGTCCTGAGGATCTCCTCTCGCCACCACTGTCGCCCGCTGGGGGCGGCGGTCTCGCCTGCGTTTCAGCTCCAACTGCCGAGTGAGCCCCTCAAGCCGCACGGTTCGAGGGCGACGCTCGACTCGTCTGGATGGCCTGGTTCACGCGCAGTGACAACGGGTGGATCCGCCAGGCGGCCGTCCGGGAGCTGTTCGGTCAGCCCCGGGAGTGGCTGGTCTCGCACCTGGTGCAGCTCCTCGGCAAGTATGTGATCGAGATCTGCTCCGACATCGCGGATCTCGTCGAGGCCACGGTCACCACCGACGCGGGCTGGACGCAAGCATTCATCCGATTCTGGGCAGACAACCCTGGCTTCGTGACCCCTGACCCGTGGCCGCGCCGCGCGCTACTGGAACGAGTACTGCCGGTCGCGGCTGGACTTCGCCGACTACCCCTCGGCTCGCGCACTGCGGGTGCTCGACGGACTGACCTGAGCATCCCTGCGCGATCAGGACACGCACGATCATGCCGCCGTCCGGGGGGTCTGCAATGTGGAGAGGAGTTCTGGGAGATGGACGACCTGGAGAAACCTCGGCGCTAGGGTTCCGAGCGTGACCGATCCCATTCCCACAGTGGCCCTTTTGATCGATGCCGACAATGCCGCTTTGGGCAGCCTGGATCGGGTTCTGGCAACGCTCGCCGAACATGGAGAGGTCACGGTTCGCCGCGCGTACGGCAACTGGTTCAAGCCCGCACTCAAAGCCTGGGATCCCGCGTTGAGCCGGCGCGGGATCAGGCCGATTCAGCAGTCCGATCCGGTCAAGGGAAAGAACGCGACCGATCTCGCGCTGGTCATCGATGCGGTCGACCTGCACCACACGATCAGGCCGGGCGTGTACGGCTTGGTCTCCAGCGACAGCGACTATGCCCCGTTGGCTCACTTCCTGCGCGAGCGCGGCGCGAAGGTTGTGGGGTTCGGCCGGGCGAACACGCCAGAGTCGTTCCGGGTCGCCTGCTCGGTGTTCGTCCCGATCAGCGATCCGGCCGCCGCCAAGCCGAAGCCCGAACCCAAGCGGCAGCCGTCCCTCGATGAACTGCTCGCGGGCGCGATCGAGAAGAACGGCGACAAGCAGGGCTGGGCCCGAGTCAGTGCAGTGGCGAACCATATGCGCCAACATCACGGTCAGGCCGCCAAGGACCACGGCAAGGCGACCTGGACCAAGGTGCTCAAGGGCCTACCCGGCTATGAGTTCCGCAACGAGGGCACGACCAGCGTGGCGGTCCGCGTCAAGAAGAGCGGATAGCCCCCAAGCCTCAGAACAGCCCGACTCGCGCACGCGCGCATCTGCCGCTGCTCGCGCGCTTGCTGGGCGACCTTCTCCGTTTGGGCTCTACCGAGCTGACATGCTTTCGGTGTGAAGTTGTGTCAGCGGTGTGGGCGACCGGTCGTGGCGTCGGCCGCGCAGTACGAGGTGTTTGAGCGAATGCACTACGTGTGCTTCCACTACGAGTTCGAGCACGGTGACACCGATGTAGATCAGGAGTGCAGCGCGGGCGGCTGCCCTTCTGCGACTCTCGCTGGTGGCCGAGAGACGGTGGTTTCTACGGCCCGCGCCTTGGCCGCTGAGGCTGCCAGCGGGACGCGCTGGGAGAACGGTGAGACGCATCAATACCTCGAGGCGTTCGCGGCCTGGCTTGAGGAGTCTGACGGCTACTACGCAAACCAAGG
>JAGQUI010000332.1 GCA_020438595.1 Propionibacteriaceae bacterium
TGCTCGGCCGACTTCGCTTCGATGGACGCCCGCCGTCCCATCGGTCAGGCGAGCCGGGCGTCGAGCGCGGTCGTGATCCGGTCGGCGACCTCTTCGATGCTGCCGATGCCGTCCACCTCGACCAGCAGCCCGCGGTCGCGGTAGGTGGCCAGCAGCGGGTCGGTTGCCTCGGTGTAGATCACCATGCGGTTGCGGATGGTCTCGGCGTTGTCGTCGGCACGACCCTCGAGCTCGCCGCGCTTCAGCAGCCGGTCCACCAGCCCGTCGGTGTCGGCCACCAGGGGGATCACCGCGTCGATCGCCTGCCCGGTCTTCGCCAGCTCGCCGTCGAGCGCGTCCACCTGGCCCGCGGTGCGGGGGTAGCCGTCCAGCAGCCAGCCGGACGCGGCGTCCGCCTCGGTCAGCCGGTCGGCCACGATCGCGTTGGTGATCTCGTCGGGGACGTAGCCGCCCTCGGCCATGATCCGCGAGACCTCCTGGCCGAGCGGGGTCTGGTTCTTCACGTTCGCCCGGAAGATGTCACCGGTCGAGATCGCCGGGATGCCGTAGTGGGCGGCGATGCCCACGGCCTGAGTGCCCTTCCCCACGCCGGGAGGGCCCATGATGAGCAGTCTCATCTGAGGAATCCTTCGTAGTTTCGTTGCTGCAACTGGCTCTGGATCTGCTTCACAGTGTCCAGACCGACTCCGACGATGATCAGGATCGAGGTACCGCCGAAGGGGAACTTGTTGTGGGTGCCGATCAGGATGAACGCGATCGCGGGGATGAGCGCGATCAGGGCCAGGTACAGCGAACCCGGCGCGGTCAGCCGTGACAGCACGTGGGCGAGGTAGCGCTCGGTCGGCCGGCCGGCGCGGACGCCGGGGATGAAGCCGCCGTACTTCTTCATGTTGTCGCTGACCTCGACCGGGTCGAAGGTGATCGACACGTAGAAGTAGGCGAAGAAGATGATCAGCACGAAGAAGATCGCCTCGTACATCCAGCTGCCGGTGGTCAGGTTGGTCGCGATCCAGTTCGACACCGGGTTGTTCGGCTGGAACTGGGCGTAGAGCACCGGCAGGTAGAGCATCGACGAGGCGAAGATGACCGGGATGACGCCGGCCTGGTTCACCTTCATCGGGATGTACGTGGTGGAGCCGCCGAGCAGCCTGCGTCCGACCATCCGCTTGGCGTACTGGACGGGGATGCGCCGCTGCGCCTGCTCCATGAAGATGACCCCGGCCATCACGGCGAGGCCGATGATCAGCACGATGATGAAGTAGAACCAGCCCTGGGCGCCCTCGCGGCTCTCCTTGATGGCCCACAGCGACGCCGGGAACTGGGCCGCGATCTGGGTGAAGATCATCACCGACATGCCGTTGCCGACGCCGCGGTCGGTGATCAGCTCACCCAGCCACATGATCACGCCGGTGCCGGCGGTCATGGTCAGGATCATGGTGATGATCGGGAAGATGCTCTTGTCGTAGACGAGGTCGAGCGAGCAGCCCTGGAACAGCTGGCCGTTCACGGCGAGCGTGACGAACGCGGTCGAGTTCAGCACCGCGAGCACCAGCGTCAGGTACCGGGTGTACTGGGTGATCTTCTGGGTGCCGGACGCACCCTCCTTCTTCAGCGCCTCCAGCCGCGGGATCACGACGGTGAGCAGCTGCAGGATGATGCTGGCCGTGATGTAAGGCATGATCCCCAGCGCGAAGATCGCCAGCTGGAGCAGTGCGCCGCCGGAGAACAGCTGGATCATCGAGTACAGGCCGGCCGCGTCGCCCGTGGTCGCCTGGGTGCGGCACTGGTCCACGTTGACGATGTTCACGTTGGGCGTCGGGATCGTCGAGCCGAGCCGGAAGATCGCCAGGATCATCAACGTGAACAGGATCTTCCTGCGCAGGTCAGGCGTCCGAAGCGCGTTCGCGAATGCGGAGAGCATGTAGTGGACCTACTCCTTACCTCAAGGCACTGCGGCACAGCACCGTCCCGTCGCCGCGGCACTGCGCAGACAACCCGGTGAACTCTATCAAGGGGAGCCGGAGTTTCCCGCATCGGTGGCCGGCCCCATCCTGTCCGAGGCCCCGTCCCCCGCCCTCTCCGCCCCCATCCCCACAGACGCTCCCGAAATTCGAGAACGCTCCCGAAATTTCGGGAGCAAGAACGAGTTTCGGGAGCGTTTGTCGAGATGGACGAGCGAGCAGGCATCGAGAGGCAGATCAAGATGCCACGGCGTGGCCGCGAATCAGTTCCGGACGGCCCTGCTCGAAGGCGGCCCCGATCCTGCGCCGCAACGCTGCACGGTCGGCGAGATCGGACCAGCCCCACCGGACCACCACCCAGCCGCACTCGCGCAGGCGCTCCTCCCGGGCCTTCTCCTTCATCACGGCGAGGGCAGTCTCCTCTGGGGTCCCCAGGTACTTGATCCGACCGTCGAACTCCCCCAGCACGCCACGCACGATCCAGCCGAAGTCGGAGCGGGCCAGCCAGGTGCCGAACTCGTCGTAGACGTTCACCTGCAGCTCGGGCGCCGGGAGCTTCGCCGCCGCGAACCGGACCCGGCTGATCGACTCGGCCACGCTCTCGGCACGACCGTCCGCGAACGCCAGCGCAGCGCGCGCCGTTGCCACCCCACGACGCCGCTTAGCCGCGCCCACCGTGTCGGCCATCACGTCGAAGCTGCCCCCGAGACGCAGCGCTGCGTCGAGAACAGCCACAGCCCTGTCGTAGATATGGATACAGGCCAGGTCCACGGCCGTTCGTTCCAGGCTGGTCACGGGGTAACCGTCGACCTGCGTCAGCTCCCCGGGCTGGATCGGCGCACGCCGTACGTGCAGGTTGGTGCGGCGCGAACCGTGCCCACTCGACAGCCTGAGCACCGACACCCGATCCAGCGTGGAGTCCCAACTGGGTAACCCGTGCAGGACCCCGGCGCTCACGTGGCTGAGCGCCATGCCCGGAGCGAGGATCGGCGCGGTGCCGGCAACAAGCTGCCGGTGCAGGTCCAGGGCTGTCGTCGCCGACTCGTCGGCGTAGGCGCCGTGCCGAACGCGGACCAGGTCGCCGCTTCGGTTCAAACGATCCAGCTCCGCAGGGGTCCGACCCAGTTCGGCGAGATCGCGGGTGCGGCTGACGGTCATGGCTACCAGTTCACGGTGAGCGCCCGCGGTCCGCAAGCGCCTACGAGGAACGGACAACACCACCCCGGAAACGGGCAACACCGCGCAGTCGCCGTCCGATCCCCGCGTCCCGCCGTCCGACCCCCGCAGACGCTCCCGAAATTCGTTGTTGCTCCCGAAATTTCGGGAGCGTTCTCGAATTTCGGGAGCGTCTGTGCGGGGTTCGGCTGCCGGGGACGCACGAAGGCCCCGGCCGGAGCCGGGGCCTTCAGCGCTGTGGGTCGATCAGAGCTCGGTGGCGGTGCCGCCGGCCTTCTCGATCTTCGCCTTCGCGGACGCGGAGAACGCGTGCGCGCTGACCTGCACGGCCACGGAGATCTCCCCGTTGCCGAGCACCTTGACCAGCTCGCCGTCGCGGACCGCGCCCTTGGCCACGAGGTCGGCCGGGGTCACCGCACCGCCCTCGGGGAACAGGTCGGCGATCCGGGCCACGTTGACTACCTGGTACTCGACGCGGAACGGGTTGGCGAACCCGCGCAGCTTCGGCAGCCTCATGTGCAGCGGCATCT
>JAGQUI010000333.1 GCA_020438595.1 Propionibacteriaceae bacterium
GGCGAAGCAGCCAGCGAGCTCCGCTGGTTGCTCGGCGCGCTCCGGGAACCGGGCGCCATGCCGGCACTTGGCGCCGGCGGTTCGCTCGCCACGACGATCAACGACGTGATCGAGGAGCTGACCGAGCACGGCTACCCGACCGCCGTCACCATCGACGGCGATCTCGATCGCGTCCCGGTGCGGGCGGGCGAGGTCCTCGCCGGCGTCGCCCGGGAGGCCGCCGCAAACATCGAACGGCACGGGGCCGAGGGCCGACCGTGCACACTGGTGGCAAGCATCGACGACAACGCGGTCGACATCGCCTTCATCAACGAGGTCGCGACCGAACGGGCCTCCAGCTCCGGCACCCGGTCAATGGGCCTGCTCGGTGCGACCGAGCGGCTCGCGACGGTGGGCGGCACGATGGAAACCCGAAGGGAGGGGCGACAGTGGATCACCAGGGTGACCGTCCCGCTGGCCGGCCTGTCCTGACCCGGGTCGTGATCGTGGACGACGACCTGTTCGTCCGCAGCACCCTGGCGGACCTGCTGTCCGCCTCACCCGGGATCGTGATCGTGGCCACCTACGACAGCGGCATCGAGGCGGCCGGGCACGCGGCCGAGGACCGCGCCCACGTCGCACTGGTCGACATCTCGATGCCGGCCCTCAGCGGCCCCGAGACGACCGCGCGACTCCGTGCGACGTCCCCGTCGACCCGGGTCCTCGCACTCACCTCGCTCACCGATCCGGCCGCTGCGGCCTCCATGATCGCAGCCGGGGCGTTGGGGTTCCTGCCCAAGGACCTGCCGCCGGCGGCGATGGTGCACGCCATCGAGGCGGCCCGCCGGGGGGTGTCGGTGCTCGCCGGCGCGGGCGCGTCCCTGGTCGGGCAACAGGCGCCGCCGGCCGACCGTCCCGACCTGACCGACACCGAGGTGGCGATCCTGCGCCTGGTCAGGGACGGGCGCACCAACGACCAGATCGCCGGCGCCGTGTACCTGTCACCATCGACCGTGAAGTACCACGTGTCCGCCCTGATGACGAAGCTCGGTGCGACGAACCGGGTGACGCTCGCCATCAAGGCCCACGAGTTGCGGCTCGACTGATCGCGGCCTTCGCCGACCCCCAGTGCGGACCGAGTCAGGAACCGTTCCCAACTCGGTACGGTCCTCGGGGTGGACCAAGAAGGGAACCGCCCCCAACCCCGGGTCCACCAGGGCGGACGGCTAGGGCGTGTCTCCCAATCCCGGGCGCTGGCGAGGATGTGCCCGGTGCGTCTGATCGCAAGGCGGAAGACGAGTCGATAGTGGCCCTGTCGCCGAGGATGACAACGCAGCGAGCGGGCGTACCGGGTGCACCGAAGCGCGTTCAGGATTGGGAGACACGCCGCTAGGCGATCGCGGCGCGCAGTTCGGCGAGCTGGACGCGCACCTGGTCCGGTGCCGTGCCACCACGGCCGTTGCGGGAGGCGACCGAGCCCTCCACGGTGAGCACGTCGAGCACGGCCGGCGAGAGGTCCGCGGAGATCTCCGCGAGCTGTTCACCGGTGAGATCGGAGAGCTCGATCCCGCGCGCCTCGCAGAAGCGGACGCACGCCCCGGCGACCTCGTGGGCGCGCGCGAACGGCACCCGCTGCCGCACCAGCCAGTCGGCGACGTCGGTGGCCAGCGAGAACCCGCGCGGCGCGAGCTCTGCCATCCGGTCGTGGTGGAACGCCAGGGTCGCGACCATGCCGGTCACCGCCGGCAGCAGCACCCGCAGCTGGTCGAGGCTGTCGAAGACCGGCTCCTTGTCCTCCTGCAGGTCGCGGTTGTACGCCAGCGGCAGCCCCTTGCAGGTGGCGAGCAGGCCGGCGAGGTTGCCGATCAGCCGGCCCGCCTTCCCGCGGGCCAGTTCCGCGACGTCCGGGTTCTTCTTCTGAGGCATGATGCTCGAGCCGGTCGACCAGGCGTCGTCCAGGGTGGCGAAGCCGAACTCCTGGGTGCACCACAGGATCACGTCCTCACTCAGCCGGGACAGGTCAACCCCGACCTGGGCGAGCACGTACGCCTCCTCCGCGACCAGGTCGCGCGCGGCCGTCCCGTCGATGCTGTTCGGCACAGACGCGGCGAAGCCGAGTTCCCGCGCCACGAGTTCAGGGTCGAGGCCCAGCGAGGTGCCCGCGAGCGCCCCGGAGCCGTACGGGCTCACCGCCAGCCGGGCGTCCAGGTCGCGCAGCCGCTGAAGGTCGCGGACCAGCGGCCACGCGTGGGCGAGCAGGTGGTGGCTGAGCAGCACCGGCTGGGCCGACTGCAGGTGGGTGCGGCCCGGCATGGTCGCGCCGAGGTTGGCCTCCGCCTGGCCAGCGAGGGCCTCGACGAGGGCGCGCAGGTCGTCGGCCAGCACCGAGTTCGCATCGCGCAGGTACGCCCGGATCAGGGTGGCGATCTGGTCGTTGCGCGAGCGCCCGGCCCGCAACCGTCCGCCGAGCTCCGGTCCGACCCGCTCGACCAGCCCCCGCTCGAGGGCGCCGTGGACGTCCTCGTCGGTCTCCGCGGCCGTGAACGCTCCGGACGCGACGTCGGCGTCGAGCGCGTCCAGCCCGGCCACCATCGCGGTGTGCTCCTCGTCGGTGAGCAGCCCGGCCGCGTGCAGGGCGGACGCGTGCGCCTTCGAGCCGGCCAGGTCGTGCCGGGCCAGCCGCCAGTCGAACTGGGTCGACTTGCTGAGGGCGAACATCGCCTCCGCGGGGCCACCGGCGAACCGGCCACCCCACAGCCGACCGCTGTCCGTGCCTGTCATGTCTGTCCTTTCGGGGATCCCGTGGATCCGGGATGCCGTGGCCTCAGGTGGTGTGCAGGCCGAGGAACGCCTCGGCCATCGCCGCGCCGCCGTCGGCGGTGCGGGTGACGATCACCACCGTGTCGTCGCCGGCGATCGTACCGAGCACGGAGGTCCAGCCGACCTTGTCGATCGCGGACGCGAAGAACTGCGCGGCACCGGGCGGGGTGCGCAGCACCGCGAGGTTCGCCGAGCCCTCCGCCGACAGCAGGAGCTCGCCGCACAACCTGGCCAACCGCACCTCCGCGGCCGGACTGCCGGGGTCGTGCTCGCCGGCCAGCAACGCGTAGGCGAGCTCGCCGGTGGACGTGCGCACCCGCACCGCACCCAGCTCCAGCAGGTCCTTGCTGAGAGTGCCCTGGGTGACCACGATGCCGTCGTCGGCCAGCCGCGCGGCGAGCTCGGCCTGGCTGCGGATCGGCTCGCGCCCGATCAGCTCGCCGATCCTGGACTGGCGGGCCGACTTCGTCACGGGCGTGCGCTGCTCGGTCACGACGCGGCCCCGTCCAGGAGACCGGGCAGCGCCTCGACGAAGCGGTCCAGGTCGGCGTCGGTGATCACCAGCGGCGGGGCGAGCCGCAGCACGTCCGGCCGCGGGGCGTTGATCACGAAGCCGGCGGCCAGCGCCGCGTCCGCCACCGCCGGTGCGATCGGATCGGCCAGCACCACGCCGCGCAGCAGGCCCCGACCGCGCACCGTCACGACCTGCGGGTGGCCCAGCGCCATGACGCCGGACGCCAGCCGCTCCCCCGCCGTCGTGACCCGGTCGAGCAGGCTGTCGCGCTCGATGATGTTCAACACCGCGAGACCCGCCGCGGTGGCCACCGGGTTGCCGCCGA
>JAGQUI010000334.1 GCA_020438595.1 Propionibacteriaceae bacterium
GGACCGGACCACCCGCGGGCGTACCTGCTCTGTTCGCCGCACAACCCCACCGGGGCCGTGCACACCGAGGCCGAGCTGACCGCCGTGATGGAACTGGCCGGCCGCTACGACGTGCAGGTGGTCGTCGACGAGATCCACGCCTGCCTGGTCGACCCGGGCACGACCTTCGTGCCCCTGCTCACCGTCCCCGGCGGCGAGCGGGCGATCAGCGTCACCAGCGCCGGGAAGGCCTGGAACCTCGCCGGGGTGAAGGCGGGACTGATCATCGCCGGCGAGGCCGCCACCGACGTGCTGGCCGTCCTGCCCCCGCTGGCCCAGCAGTCCAGCGGGCACCTGGGCAACCTGATGCACACCACGGCGCTGCTCCACGCGCAGGACTGGATCGACGAGCTCGTTCCCGAGATCACCGCCAACAAGCAGCTGCTGGCCGGCGAACTGGCGACGCAGTTGCCCGAGGTCGCCTACACGCCCACCGAAGGCACCTACCTCGCCTGGGTCGACTGCTCCGCCCTCGGCCTGCCGAACCCGTCGCGACAGTTCCTCGACGTCGGCCGGGTCGCCTTCTCCCCGGGTGCCAACTTCGCGCGCAGCCACCGCCAGTGGGTGCGGGTCAACCTCGCCTGCTCCCCCGACCTCGTGGTCGAGGGCGTGCGCCGAATGGCGGCGTCGGTCTGAGCCTCAGCGCCAGCCGAGGGCCGGCGCCACGTCGCTGAGCACGGCCCCGATCACGTGGGCGTTGTAGTCGACGCCGAGCTGGTTCGGCACGGTGAGCAGCAGGGTGTCCGCCGCCGCGATCGCCTCGTCCTGGCGCAACTGCTCGATCAGCGCGTCCGGCTCGGCGGCGTAGCTGCGTCCGAAGATCGCCCGGGTGCTGGCGTCGATCCAGCCGACCTGGTCGGCCGAATCCCCGTCGCCGGCGAAGTAGAGCCGGTCGCGGTCGTCGACCAGCGGGAAGATGCTGCGGCTCACCGATACCCGCGGCTCGCGCTCGTGGCCCGCCGCGGCCCAGGCGTCCCGGAACGCGCGGATCTGGCGGGACTGCTGCACGTGGAAGGGCTCCCCCGACTCGTCGGTCTTCAGCGTCGAGCTCATCAGGTGCATGCCGCGCTCGGCGGCCCACACGGCCGTGGCGTCCGAGGAGGCGCCCCACCAGATGCGCTCGCGCAGGCCGTCCGAGTGCGGTTCCAGCCGTAGCGGCCCCGGCGGGTTCGGGAACATCGGACGCGGGTTGGGCTCGGCGAACCCCTCGCCCTCCAGCAGCTTGAGGAACACCTCGGAGTGGCGCCTGGCCATGTCGGCGTCGGTCTGTCCCTCCTCCGGCACGTAGCCGAAGTAGCGGAAGCCGTCGATCACCTGCTCGGGCGATCCGCGGCTGATCCCCAGTTGCAGACGACCACCGGAAATCAGGTCCGCCGCGCCGGCGTCCTCCACGGCGTAGAGGGGGTTCTCGTAGCGCATGTCGATCACGGCGGTGCCGATCTCGATCCGGCTGGTGCGCGCCCCCACCGCGGCGAGCAGCGGAAAGGGCGAGCCGAGCTGGCGGGCGAAGTGGTGCACCCGGAAGTAGGCGCCGTCCGCGCCCAGTTCCTCCGCGGCGACGGCCAGGTCGATCGACTGCAGCAGCGCGTCCGCCGCGCTGCGGGTCTGCGAGCCCGGCGAGTTCGACCAGTGGCCGAAGGACAGGAATCCGATCCGTTTCACGTCACCTGTAACGCCGTGCGGCCGTCCTGATTCCCGCAGCTCAGCGGTTCGACACCAGTTCGGCCTCCGCAGAGCCGTGCGCGTCCAGCCGACCGATGCCGATCAGGCTGAGCAGGACGGTGTCGGCGCCGGCGCTGGTGGTCACCCGGATCCGGCCACCGGCCACCTCGACCTCGCCGGTCACGTCCTCGCTCGCCGCGAGCACCGCTCGCGCTGCCACCACCGCTGCCGTCACGTCCGGCGCCTCCCCGGCGAGCCGGGACGCCGCGGTGGCGTCGGCTCCGGCACGGGCGGCGGCGGAGGCCACCAGCTCGGCCCGACGGGCCGCGACGGCCTGCGCGCCTCCGTCCACCACCAGCCCCGCCACCAACAGCAGCGCCAGCACGACGACGGCGAAGAACGCCGACAGCGAGACGCCCCGCTGGTTCCCGCTCATGACCACCCCCGATCCGTGGCCATCATTGTGCCCCGGTTGCGAGGGGTCCACGGGAGTTGTGCACAGCCGAGTTGGGGTCCGTTTCTCGGTAGGCTGAGGCCGTTCGAGTCTCCCGCACACGATTGGAATGCCAACGATGGTCCAGAAAGTCGCACTGCTCACCGCGGGGGGCTTCGCTCCCTGCCTGTCCTCCGCCGTCGGTGGCCTGATCGAGCGGTACACCGAACTGGCTCCCGAGGTGGAGATCATCGCCTACAAGAACGGCTACCAGGGCCTGCTCACCGGCGACTTCTTCACGGTCACGCCGCAGGTCCGGGCGAAGGCCGGCCTGCTGCACGAGTACGGCGGCTCCCCGATCGGCAACTCCCGGGTGAAGCTGACCAACGCCAAGGACCTGGTCAAGCGCGGCCTGGTCGCCGAGGGCGCCGACCCGCTGCAGGTCGCCGCCGACCGCCTCGTCGCCGACGGCGTGGACGTGCTGCACACCATCGGTGGCGATGACACCAACACCACTGCCGCCGACCTGGCCGCCTACCTGGCCAAGCACGACTACGGGCTCACCGTCGTCGGCCTGCCGAAGACGATCGACAACGACGTGGTGCCGATCCGCCAGTCGCTCGGTGCCGACACCGCCGCCGAGATGGGCGCCCGGTTCGCGAAGAACGTGCTGGCCGAGCACAACGCGGGCACCCGCATCCTGATCATCCACGAGGTGATGGGCCGCAACTGCGGCTGGCTCACCGCCGCCACCGCCCGCAAGTACCACGAGTGGGTCGAGAGCGTGGAGTGGCTGCCGGAGATCGGGCTGTCCAAGCAGGCGTGGGACGTGCACGCGATCCTGGTCCCGGAGGCCGTGATCGACATCGAGGCCGAGGCCGCCCGCCTGATGAAGGTGATGGACGAGGTCGGATGCGTGAACGTCTTCCTCTCCGAGGGCGCCGGCATCGCCGACATCGTCGCCGAGATGGAGAAGGCCGGCCAGGAGGTCGCCCGCGACGCCTTCGGCCACATCCGGCTCGAGCGGATCAACCCCGGCGCCTGGTTCGCCAAGCAGTTCGCCGACATGCTGAAGGCCGAGAAGGTGCTCGTGCAGAAGTCGGGCTACTACTCCCGTTCCGCGGCGGCCAACGCGTTCGACCTCGCCCTGATCCGGTCGATGACCGACCTCGCTGTCGATTCCGCGCTCGCCGGGAATCCCGGTGTGATCGGCCACGACGAGGAGGCGGACGACGTCCTCGGCGTGATCGCCTTCGACCGGATCAAGGGCGGCAAGCCGTTCGAGATCAACCAGGACTGGTACAAGGCCATGCTCGCCGAGATCGGCCAGGAGTTCCCGGCCCCGGCCGTCGCGCACTGATCCCTGCTTACCGCGAAGCGCCGACCGTCCCCGGACCGTCGGCGCTTTCGTGTTACCGAGACTTTCGGCTCAGGAACTCTCGCGCGCGACGAACGACCCCGACGAGAACCGCGCCCAGGCCGAGGCCGGTGGCGGCGCCGAG
>JAGQUI010000335.1 GCA_020438595.1 Propionibacteriaceae bacterium
TTCGCATTCTCACGTTTCTGTCAGGCGAGGGCCCAGTCGTGGGGCTGTACCCGCAGCGTACCGTTCAACCCCGGCAGGTCGACCGGCACATCGGCCGCGTTCAGGCCGAGGGTGAGCCGCTGCGCCCCTCCGTCGAGGTTGATCGCGAGCGCCTCGTCGCTCACCGCGCCCACCGACAGGCCCGCCCACGCCAGCCAGGGGTGGGTGCGGCGCAGGTGGACCAGCCGCTGGTGCAGCTCGAGGGTGGGCCGGCCGAAGGGGGCGAGGCCGGTGGGGTCGACCGGGAACGGCGGCCGCACCGCGTCGTCCCCGGTGGGCCCGTCGGTCTTCTCCCCGGTGAAGCCCTGCTCGTCGCCGGCGTAGATCGCGGGGACGCCGGGCAGCAGCATCAGCAGCGCATGGGCCAGCGGCAGGTTCCGTGCGTCGACGAGCTTCGTGGCGATCCGGGTGGTGTCGTGGTTGCCCACGAAGTTCAGCGGGCGGAACCTGCTGGCGAACTGCGCGTGCCGGCCGAGCGTCCACGCGAGCTCGTGCAGGTTGTGGTCGTTCAGCGAGCTCCAGGTGGCCTTCCACAGCTCGTACTCGGTGACCGAGTCGACGCCGGAGCGCGCCGCGAAGTCGGCGTAGTCGCCGTGGATCACCTCGGCGAGCAGCCAGGCGTCCGGGTGCGCGGCCCGCACCCGCTCGACGATCGGACGCCACGCGTCCGGCCCCGCGGCATACGCGGCGTCCAGTCGCCAGCCGTCCGCACCCCGGTCGAGCCAGTGGGTCATCACGCCCGCCACGTAGTCCTGCACGGCCGGGTTGTCGATGTCCAGCTCGACCAGGTCGAGGTTGCCCTCGAACCCGCGCGGGTACTCCCCCACCCAGCGGATCCAGCCACCGGCCTCGGAGTGCGGGCCGGCCTGCACCGCTCGCCGGACGATGTCGTGGTCGGCCGAGACGTGGTTGAACACCCCGTCCAGCAGCACCCGGACGCCGCGTTCCTTCGCGCTTGCGACCAGGTCGGCGAAGTCGGCCTCGTCGCCCAGCCGCGGGTCGATGCGGTAGTGGTCGAGGGTGTCGTAGCCGTGCGTCCGGGACGCGAAGACGGGCGCAAGCAGCAGCCCGTTCGCCCCGAGTTCGATCACGTAGTCGAGCCAGTTGCCGAGCCGCCCCAGCCGGTGCTCCACGTGGTCGATGGCCTCGCGCTCGGCGTCCACGAAGCGCAGCGGGTAGCAGTGCCACCAGATCGTGCTGTCCGCCCAGCCCATCCCGGCCTCCTTAGTAAGTGATCCTCAATACCGTTATTGAGAGTAGCTCAATAACGGCTATGCTGTCCACGTGAGAACGCAGGACCGGCAGGCCCGCCGACGGCTGGGCCCCGAGGCGCGCACCGGCGCGATCCTCGCCGCAGCGACGCGCGCCTTCACCGACAGCAGCTACGACCGGGTCTCGGTGAGCGCTGTCGCCGGGGCGGCGGATGCGTCCGAGGCGCTGGTGTACCGCTACTTCGACAGCAAGGCCGGGCTCTACACCGCGGTCGTCCGCGACCGGCTCGAACGCCTGGCCGGGCGCCAGGCCGGGGCCGTCGCGGGGCTGGGCCCGAACAGCTCCGCCCGCGACCTGGTCCGGGTCAGCGTGGAGGCGCTGCTCGACCACGTGCAGGAGCACCGGGCCGCCTGGGCGTCCCCGTTCTTCACCGGCGCCGACGAACCGGCCGCCGTGCAGGAGCTGCGACAGAAGTACCGGCAGGAGTTCACCGCCGGCCTCGCCGAACGCCTCGACAACCCCGGCCACCGGCGCGCCCGGCTCGCCATCACCGGCTTCCTCGGCCACCTCGGCGCCACCACGCAGCAGTGGGCCGACGACGGCTGCCCGGCGTCCGACCGCGGCCCACTGGTCGAGGCCGCCCTCGGCGCACTGCAGGGTGGCCTCGGCGACTGGGGTTCGCTGCGCCCTCCGACCCCGTGAGGCATAGCCTGCCGTCATGACCTTCTCGATCGTGGCCACCGACGGCACCAGCTGGGGCGTCGCCGTCGCGTCCAAGTTCCTCGCGGTCGGCTCCGCCGTGCCCGCCGCCATCGCAGGCATCGGCGCGATCGCCACCCAGGCGGAGGCGAACGTCGCCTACAAGCCCGAAGGGCTCGCCCTGCTCGACGCCGGACTGACCGCCGGCGAGACGCTCGAGGCGCTGCTCGCCGGGGACGAGGGCCGCGAGCACCGCCAGGCCGGCATCGTGGACGCCGCCGGCACCGCCGCCTCGCACACCGGGGCGGAGTGCTTCGACTGGGCGGGCGGACGCACCGGCCACGGCTACGCGATCCAGGGCAACATCCTCGTCGGCGAACAGGTGGTGGCCGCCGTCGAGAGCAGCTGGCTGGGCAGCGACCCGGCGTCCCCGCTGCCCCACCGGCTGCTGGCGGCCCTCGCCGCCGGTGACGCCGAGGGCGGTGACAAGCGTGGCCGGCAGTCCGCCGCGCTGCTGGTCGTCCGGGAGGGTGCGGGCTACGGCGGCGGCGACGACATCGCCGTCGACCTGCGCGTGGACGACCACGCGGCCCCGATCGCCGAGCTGGCCCGCCTGCTCGACCTCAACGACCTCTACCTGACCGCCTCGACCGAGGCGGAGCAGGTGGCCGTCACCCCCGAACTGGCCGCGGAGGTCCAGGGGCTGGTCGAGGCCGCCGGGCACCCCGACCTCGCCGCCTGGGTGGGCACCGAGAACTACGAGATGCGGGTGGCCGGGGACGGCTCCTGGATCGACGCGAGGGTGCTGGCGATCCTGCGGGGCGCTGCGGACTGAACGGCTCGCCTCGCTGCCCGCGCGGATCTGCACTGTAGATGCCGCGCCGGGCCGGATTTTCGGCACCTGGGCCCGTCCACCGTGCAAATCCTCCCGGCGTTACCGTTGCCCCGTGGAGACCGAGGAATTCCCCGAGCACGAACACGAGGACGCCCTGGAGCCGCGGCACCTGATCCGGCGCTCGGACGTGGTGCTGCGGGCCGGCATCCTGATGCTCGGCGCCGGCACGTCCGGCCTGCGGGTCCGGGAGGTGATGCGAGGGGTCGCCGACACGGTCGGGATCGAGCGGATCAAGGCGCTGGTCACCTACACCGACATCGTGCTCACCGTGCAGCGGCGCGGCATCTTCCGCACCCAGGTGGCCGAGATCAACGCCCCCGGCGTGGACGCGCACCGGATCGCGCTGGTGAAGGACTTCGCCCAGAACCTGCCCGAGCGCGCGACCGTCGCCGAGGTGGACGCGATGCTCGACGACATCGAGCAGACCCCGCGGCTCTACCCGACCTGGCTGCTCGTGCTGCTGGTGGCGTTCGCCTGCGCGTCGGTGACCGTGCTCACCAACGGCGGCTGGCGGGAGGTGCTGGCGGTGCTGCCCGCCTCCGGGCTCGCGTACTGGCTGAACCGCAGCCTGGGCCGCTGGCAGCTGAACCACCTCGCCGTCGTGCTGATCTCCGCCGCGACCGCGACCGGCTTGTACCTGGCGTTCACCCGGCTGCTCGACCTCGGGCTCGGCGGCCCCAGCCCGCGGATGGCGGCCGGCCTGATCTGCGCGGCGATCTTCCTGATCCCTGGCTTCCCGCTGGTCACCGCGGGGCTCGACCTGACCCGGATCGACCTGCTCGCCG
>JAGQUI010000336.1 GCA_020438595.1 Propionibacteriaceae bacterium
TCGGTGCGCGGACGCACGGTGACCTGCCCGCGCAGGCCGTGGGCGCGACCAACGGTGCCCACGATCACCACCTCGGCCACGCGTCCTCCTTCGGATGTGCTTCCGCCCCGTCCGCGACGGCGGACGGGGCGGAAGGACGGGTGTTGCTCAGCGGCGGCGCGGCCGGCGGTCGACGTCGACGAAGTCGACCCGCACCTGCTCGCGTCCGGCCAGCGCGGCGATCACCGTGCGCAGGGCGCCGGCCGTACGACCCTGCCGTCCGATGACCTTGCCGATGTCCTCGGGATGGACCCGCACCTCGAGGGTGCGGATCCGGCCGCGATCGGATTCGCGCACCCGGACGTCGTCCGGGTTGGGCACCAGGCCACGGACCAGGTGTTCCAGCGCGTCGGCGAGCACGATCAGGCCTCTTCAGCCTCGGCCGGGGCTTCCGCCTCGACCGCGGCCTCGGCCTCGGCGTCCGCCTCGGCCTTCTTCTTCGACGACTTCGAGATCGCGGAGGTGGCCGGCTCGCTGTCGGCCTCGGCCAGGGCGGCGTTGAACAGGGCCACCTTGTCCTTCGGTTCCGGCTGCGGGTCGACGCCCACCGGGGTGGTGTCGCCGCTGAACTTCTGCCAGTCACCGGTGCGCTTGAGCAGGGCGACGACGGCCTCGGTCGGCTGGGCGCCGACGCCGAGCCAGTACTGGGCCCGCTCGGAGTCGATCCTGATCACCGACGGGTCGTT
This sequence comes from Propionibacteriaceae bacterium, assembly GCA_020438595.1. The sequence goes on from JAGQUI010000336.1 coordinate 726, forward strand.
CTTCGGGTGGTAGAGCCCGATCTCCTCGATGGCACGGCCGTCCCGCTTGGTGCGGGAGTCCATGACGACGACGCGGTAGTGCGGGGAGCGGATCTTGCCGAGCCGCTTGAGACGAATCTTGACAGCCACGTGTGTGGTTTCTCCTGTGGAACTAGGGACGGTGACGTCACCGGCCCGGACGGGTGAACGCCGGCGCTCGCTGTGGGGCAACGCCCACCGGGTTCGGATGGATCCGCGTCCGCCGGCGATGAGAGGGCGCAGGCGTGCACAGATGCGCCGCTCATTGTGCCAGAGCGGGCCGGGGCGGCGCCAATGCGCGGGTGTGAGCCCACGGCGAACAGCGGAACAACCGGGCGGGCGGCGGGTGTTGGCCCGGCATGCCCGATGAGGAGATCCTGGACGCGTACTCGGCCGCGGTCGTGCGCGTCGCACAGCGGGTGCTGCCCTCGGTGGCCAGCCTGCACGTGCGCAGCGGACGCGGCGAGGGCGGCGGCAGCGCCAGCGTGCTGACCGCGGACGGCTACCTGCTCACCAGCGCGCACGTGGTGGAGGGAGCCACCAGCGTGACCGCCGCGTTCACCGACGGCACCGAGACGGTCGCGGACGTCGCCGGCAGCGACCCGCTCTCGGACCTGGCCGTGCTCCGGGCCCGGGGCAACGTGCCGGCGCCCGTCGAGCGCGGGGACGCGGCCACCCTGCAGGTCGGCCAACTGGTGGTGGCGCTCGGCAACCCGCTGGGGCTGTCCGGCTCGCTCACTGCGGGGATCGTGTCCGCGCTGGGGCGGTCGCTGCCGACCCGCCGTGGCCGCGTGGTCGACGAGGTGATCCAGACCGACGCGGCGCTGAACCCCGGCAACAGCGGCGGCGTGCTCGCCGACAGCCACGGGCGGATGGTCGGGGTGAACACCGCGGTCGCTGGGGTGGGCGTCGGACTGGCCGTCCCGGTGAACGCGAACACCCAGCGGATCATCTCCTCGCTGATCGGCACCGGCCGGGTGCGGCGGGCGTGGCTGGGCATCGCGGCGGGCCAGTCGCCGTTGCCGCCGGCGCTGGCCGACCGGCTGGGCCGGCGAACGGGCCTGCGGGTCGCCCAGGTGGTGCCGGACAGCCCGGCCGCCGTGGCCTCGCTCAAGACCGGGGACGTCGTGGTCGCGGTCGCCGGCGAGCCGATCGGCTCGGCGACCAACCTGCAGCGCTGGATGCTCGAGGACGCGATCGGCGTGCCCGTCGAGATCACGGTCTGGCGCAACGGCGCCCTCGTCGACGTGATCGCCGTGCCTACCGAACTCGCACCCATCGGTCCCTGAGGAGCCCCGCGAGGGACGAGCGGGGCGTCACGCCGGGCCGCGACCGCCGCCCTTCGTGACGCGTTCGATCGTCCCTCGCGAACGCTCCTCAGGGACCGGGAGGGTGGGGTCCCGGCACGGTCGCCCGTCCTCGCGAACCTCCTCAGCGACCGAACCTGGACCGTCAGCGGCTCGGCACGACCCGGCCGCGCAGGATGACCAGCGCCGGGTGCCGGGTGACGCCGACGTCGAGCCTCGGGTCGGCGTCGTAGACGACCAGGTCGGCCCAGGCGCCGTCGGCGACCCGCGGGGCGCCGAGCCACTCCCGGGCCCGCCAGGACGCCGCGCCGAGCGCGAACTCCGGCCCGCCGAGCCGGGCGAGCATGCCGATCTCGGTGCCGATCATGCCGTGGTCGACGGTGCCGCCCGCGTCCGTCCCCGCGAACACCTCCACGCCGGCCTCGATCGCCGCGGTGATCGTCGCGAACCGGCGGGCGTGCAGGGCCCGCATGTGGTCGGCGTAGCGCGGGAACTTCGCCTCCCCCGCGTCGGCGAAGGAGGGGAAGTTCTCCAGGTTGATCAGCGTGGGCACCAGCGCCACGTTGCGCTCCGCCATCAGCGCGATCGTGCTGCCGTCCAGGCCGGTGCCGTGCTCGATGCCGTCGATCCCGGCCCGGACGAGTTCGTGGACCGACTCCTCGCCGAAGCAGTGCGCGGTCACCCGGGCGCCGAGTTCGTGGGCGCGCGCGATCGCCGCGGCCGCCACGTCGGCGGGCCACAGCGGCGCGAGGTCGCCGCGGTCGCGGTCGATCCAGTCGCCGACGAGCTTCACCCAGCCGTCGCCGCGGACGGCCTGCCGGGCCACCTCCTCGACGAGGGCCTCGGGCTCGACCTCCTCGGCGTAGTTGCGGATGTACCGACGGGGCCGGGCGATGTGCCGTCCGGCCCGGATGATCCGGGGCAGGTCGGCGCGCGCGTCGATCCAGTGCGTGTCGACCGGACTGCCGGCGTCCCGGATCAACAGCGTGCCCGCGTCCCGGTCGGACGTGGCCTGGGCCTCGGCGACGTCGGCCGGCACCGCACCCTGGGCACCCAGGCCGACGTGGCAGTGCGCGTCCACGAGTCCGGGCATGATCCAGGCGTCGGCGCAGATCGTGACCGCGTCGGCGACGGGTTCGGTGCGGACGAGGCCGTCCACCACCCACAGGTCGACCGGCTCGCCACCGGGGAGCAGGACGCCGGCCAGGTGCAGCCTCTGCGCCTCGGCGGGAGCCGCCGGAACGGCGGCACCGTGGCCGTGCCCGAAGAACTCGGGCTCACCGAGCCCGGGCGGTGCGTGGTGGTGGCTCATCGTCGGTCCAGGTATCCCCTCATCGCCGGCCCAGGTATCCCCACGTCGTTGGTCGAGCTATCGGGGACCGGTGTTCTTCGGGTTGAACAGCTGCTGCAACTCCGGCGGCAACTGGAAGTCGCCCACGGCCTTGGCCAGGTCGGCCTCGGACGGCACCTGCCCGAAGGCAGCCGCCGGGGCGGCTGCGGGCGCATCGGGCCTGGCCGCGGGGCCGTTCGCCCGCTTGGCCGGGTTGCCGGACACCTT
>JAGQUI010000337.1 GCA_020438595.1 Propionibacteriaceae bacterium
CCAGATCTCACCGTCGAGGCCCGCGGCCGTCGTCTCCGCCCGGACGATCGCGTCCGCCGCCCGCAGGATGCGCAGCCGCTCGGCGTCCACCGCACCGACGATCCGGATGCCGAGCCCCGGGCCGGGGAACGGGTGCCGGCCCACGATCTGCTCGGGCAGGCCCAACTGCCGCCCCACCTCGCGCACCTCGTCCTTGAACAGCGTGCGCAGCGGCTCGATCAAGGAGAACTGCAGGTCGTCGGGCAGGCCGCCCACGTTGTGGTGGCTCTTGATGTTGGCCGCACCCTCGCCGCCGCCCGACTCCACCACGTCGGGGTAGAGGGTGCCCTGGACGAGGTAGTCGATCGGGCCGTCGGCGTTGATCGCTCGCGCCGCGTCCTCGAACGTCCGGATGAACTCCCGGCCGATGATCTTGCGCTTCGTCTCCGGGTCGCTCACCCCCGCCATTGCGGACAGGAACCGCTCCTGCTCGTTCGCGACCACCAGCTTCACCCCGGTGGACGCCACGAAGTCGCGCTCGACCCGCTCGGCCTCACCCTCCCGGAGCAGCCCGTGGTCGACGAACACACAGGTCAGCTGGTCGCCGATCGCCCGCTGCACGATCGCTGCGGCCACCGCCGAGTCGACGCCGCCGGAGAGCGCGCACAGCACCCGGGCGTCCCCCACCTCGTCGCGGACGCGCCGCACCTGCTCCTCGGCGATGTTGGACGAGGTCCAGGTCGGCCGGCAGCCGGCGATGTCGAGCAGGAAGTGCTCCAGCACCTCCTGGCCGTGGTCGGAGTGCAGCACCTCGGGGTGCCACTGGACGCCGGCCAGCCGCCGCTCGTCGTCCTCGAAGGCGGCCACGGTGGCCCGCGGCGAGCGGGCGTTCACCGTGAACCCCTCCGGCGCGGCGGTCACCTCGTCGCCGTGCGACATCCACGAGGTCAGCGATCCGGGCAGCCCGGTGAGCAGCCGTCCCGGGGCCAGCACCTCGACGGTGGTGCGGCCGTACTCACGCTGGCCGGTGCGGGCGACCGTCCCGCCGAGCGCCTGCGCCATCGCCATGAAGCCGTAGCAGATACCGAACACCGGCAGCCCCGCCGCGAGCAGCGCCGCGTCCAGCTGGGGGGCGCCGGGCTCGTAGACCGAGCTGGGCCCGCCGGAGAGCACGATCGCCCTCGGCCGGCGCGCCAGTACGTCGGCGACCGGCATCGTGTGTGGCACGATCTCGGAGTAGACCCTCGCCTCGCGCACCCGGCGCGCGATGAGTTGGGCGTACTGGGCGCCGTAGTCGACGACCAGCACCAGATCGTGTTCGGGGCTCATGACGGCTGAGTTTATGGGCAAGTCGCGCCAACCTCGCACGATGGTCACCGCGCCCGGAGTGACCGCATCCCAAGATCCGGTTGACCATTCAACGGACACCCCACTAGCCTGCGGGCCATGTCCTCGACGAGCCCCGCGACCATGTGTTGCTGCTGCGCGCCGTCGATGGCCTGTTGTCGAATGCGCTGAAACACCGCGCCCACGAAACCGACACCAGCCCCATCAGATCCCTCCGGGATCGCCCCGTCCATGCCCCACGGACGCCCACCGGCCGTCCGGCCCACTCATACCCGCAGCACAACCAGGAGCACCATGTCCCAGCATCCCGACACCCTCACCGTCCACGCCGGCCAGGAGGAGGCCGATCGCGCCACCAACGCACGCGCGGTGCCGATCTACCAGACCACCAGCTACGTCTTCGACGACACCGAGCACGCGGCCGACCTGTTCGCCCTGAAGGTGCCGGGCAACATCTACACCCGGATCATGAACCCCACCCAGAACGTCTTCGAGACCCGGGTGAACGCCCTGGAGGGCGGCGTCGGGGCGCTCGCCACCGCGTCCGGTTCGGCCGCGATCACCTACGCCGTGCTGAACCTGACCTACGCCGGGGACAACATCGTCGCCCTGTCCACGCTGTACGGCGGCACCTACGCCCTGTTCGCGCACACGCTCGCCCAGTACGGCATCGAGGCCCGCTTCGTCGACCCGGAGAAGCCCGAGGAGCTCGCGCAGCACGTGGACGCGAAGACGAAGCTCGTCTTCGGCGAGACCATCGGCAACCCCGCGATCAATGTGATCGACCTGGACGCCTGGTCGGCCGCTGCGCACGCGCTCGGCCTGCCGTTCATCGTGGACAACACCGTGCCCACTCCCCTGCTGGCCCACGTCTTCGACCACGGGGTCGACGTCGCGGTCCACTCGGCCACCAAGTACATCGGCGGCCACGGCACCTCGATCGGCGGCGTGCTGGTCGATTCCGGCAACTTCGACTGGACCGCCCACGCCGACCGCTTCCCCGGCCTCACCGGCCCGGACCCCGCCTACCACGGCGTCGTCTGGACGGAGGCGGTCGGCCCCGCCGCGTACATCATCCGGGCCCGCACCGTGCTGCTGCGCAACACCGGCGCCGCGATCTCCCCGTTCAACTCCTGGCAGTTCCTGCAGGGCCTGGAGACCCTGCACCTGCGGATCGAGCGGCACTCGGAGAACGCGCTCGCCGTCGCGAAGTACCTGGAGGCCCACGACAAGGTGGCGTGGGTGAACTACCCGGGCCTGGAGTCGTCGCCGTCGAAGGCTGTCGCCGACCGGATCTTCACCGGACGCGGCTACGGCGGCATCCTCGCCTTCGGGCTGAAGGCGGGCCGGGAGGGCGGCTCGACCTTCATCGAGGCCCTGCAGTTGTTCTCCCACCTCGCGAACATCGGGGACGCCAAGTCGCTGGCCATCCACAACGCGACCACGACCCACTCCCAGCTGAGCGAGGAGGAACTCGTCGCCGCCGGCGTCGCCCCGGAGATGGTGCGGCTCAGCGTGGGGATCGAGCACATCGACGACCTGATCGCCGACCTCGACCAGGCGCTCGCCCAGCTCTGAACCACCGACCACCACACAGAAGGACACGAACATGGCGTATTTCCAGGACGCGACCCAGCTGATCGGCCGCACCCCGCTGGTGCGGATCAACCGGCTCTACGGGGACTCGCAGGCGATCGTGCTGGCGAAGCTGGAGTTCTACAACCCGGCGAACTCGGTGAAGGACCGGATCGGCGTCGCGATCATCGACGCAGCGGAGGCGTCCGGTGAACTCCAGCCGGGCGGCACCATCGTCGAGGGCACCTCGGGCAACACCGGCATCGCGCTGGCGTTCGTGGGCGCCGCCCGCGGCTACAAGGTGGTCCTCACGATGCCCGAGACGATGAGCAAGGAGCGCCGGGCGTTGCTGCGCGCCTTCGGTGCCGAACTCGTCCTCACCCCGGGGCCCGAGGGCATGAAGGGCGCGGTCAGCCGGGCCGAGCAGATCGCCGCGGAGACGCCGGGCGCGATCCTGGCCCGCCAGTTCGCCAACCCGGCCAACCCGGACATCCACCGCAGGACCACGGCCGAGGAGATCTGGGCCGACACCGACGGCGCGGTCGACTACGTGGTGGCCGGCGTCGGCACCGGCGGCACGATCACCGGCGTCGGCCAGGTGCTCAAGGAGCGCAAGCCCGGGGTGAGGATCGTGGCCGTGGAGCCCGCCGAGTCGCCGCTGCTGTCGGGCGGCCAGCCCGGCCCGCACAAGATCCAGGGCATCGG
>JAGQUI010000338.1 GCA_020438595.1 Propionibacteriaceae bacterium
GGCGAGATCGTGATCGACGGCAAGGTCGTCAACGATCTCAGCCCGAAGGACCGGGACGTGGCGATGGTGTTCCAGAGCTATGCCCTGTACCCCAATCTCAATGTCCGCGAGAATATCCGCTTCCCGCTGAGGATGCGCAATATCGACCCCGCGACCCACGAGGAGCGGGTGCTGCGGGCGGCGCGGATGGTCGAACTGACCGACTATCTCGACAGGCGCCCGGCGGAGCTTTCCGGAGGCCAGCGCCAGCGCGTGGCTCTTGCCCGGGCGATCGTGCGGGAACCGAATGTCTTCCTGATGGACGAGCCGCTGTCGAACCTCGACGCGAAGCTGCGCGTCTCCACCCGCACCCAGATCGCCGCCCTGCAGACCCGCCTGGGCGTCACCACCGTCTACGTGACCCACGACCAGGTCGAGGCCATGACGATGGGCGACCGGGTCGCCGTGATGAAGGACGGCATCCTGCAGCAGGTCGACAACCCGCTCACCTTGTACGACAAGCCGGCCAACCTGTTCGTCGCGGGCTTCATCGGCTCGCCGGCCATGAACCTGATCACCGGTGACGTCGTCGAGCACGGCGTCGTGGTCGGCGACTACGTCGTGCCCGTGCCCCGGGAGGTCCTGGCCAAGGCCGGCGACGAGAAGACGCTCGTGCTGGGCATCCGTCCGGAGAACTTCCGGATCTCGACCGAGGGCATCGGCGTCGACATCGACGTGGTCGAGGAACTGGGCGCGGACGGCTACCTCTACGGCACGCTCGCCGGTCTCGACGAGGAGGAGAAGCTCAACGCGGCGCAGATCGTCGCCCGCGTCTCCGCCCGGACGCCACCGCAGCGCGGCACGACCGTGAAGCTGAACACCGACCCCGCCACCATGCACGTCTTCTCCGAGAAGACGCAGGAGCGGCTGACCGACTGACCAGCTGTACCGAGGGCCGGCCGGAGCGATCCGGCCGGCCCTCGTGCGTTCGGGGCCATGGTGTACAAAGGGACCCGTGCCCCGGTTCCTCTCCTCGCGCCCGGACTCCCGGCTGATCCCGCTCCCGTGGGAAGTGCCGCTGGCCGAGTGGCCGACCGAGCACCTGGTGGCCCTCCCCCGCGGCATCTCGCGGCACGTCGTCCGGTTCATCAAGGTGGGCTCCTCGGTCTACGCGGCCAAGGAGGTGATCGAGAGCCTGGCGATCCACGAGTACCGGATGCTCACCGACCTGCACCGCACCGACACCCCCGCCGTGGAGCCGCTGGCGGTCGTGACCGGACGGGTCGACCCGGACGGCGAGCCGCTCGACCCCGTCCTGGTCACCCGGCACCTGGAGTTCTCCCTGCCCTACCGCTCGCTGTTCGCCCAGGGCGTGCGTCCGGACACCGTCGGACGGCTGCTGGATGCGATGGTCGTGCTGCTCGCCCGGCTGCACCTGATCGGCTTCCTGTGGGGCGACGTGTCGCTGTCCAACATCCTGTTCCGCCGCGACGCGGGCGAGTTCGCCGCCTACCTGGTGGACGCCGAGACCGCCGAGATGCACGAGACCCTGACCGCGGGCCAGCGGGAGCACGACCTTGCCATCGCGACCACCAATCTGTTCGGGGAGTTCAGCGATCTCGAGGCCGGGCAGATGCTGGACGCGTCCCTCGATCCCCAGAAACTCGTCGAGTCGATCCTCACCCGCTACCGCGAGCTGTGGGCGGAGCTGACCGGGGCGGAGGAGTTCTCCGACCAGGAGGTGTTCCGGATCGAGAACCGGGTGCGGCGGCTCAACGCCCTCGGCTTCGACGTGGCCGAACTGGCCATCGACACCTCCACCGACGGCTCGAAGATCAGGATCCAGCCCAAGGTCGTGGACGCCGGCCACCACACCCGGCGCCTGCTCCGGCTGACCGGGCTCGACGTCGAGGAGCACCAGGCCCGTCGGCTGCTGAACGACCTGGACACGTTCCGGGCCCGCACCAACCAGGGTCACGTGGACGAGGCGGTCGTCGCCCACCAGTGGCTGACCCAGTGCTTCCAGCCCGTGGTCACCGCCGTCCCGCCGGAGCTGCGGGGCAAACGCGAGTCCGCGCAGATCTACCACGAGGTGCTCGACTACCGCTGGTACGCATCGCAGCGCGAACACCGCGAGGTGCCGCTGCTGGACGCCACCCACGGCTACATCCACGACGTTCTCGAGCGCCTGCCCGACGAGGCGATGACCGGCGACCGGGAAGCCGTGGACGAGCGGCAGCTGGCGAACCCCTACGACCCGTCCCAGGGCTTCGTCGACGACGAGGGCCCGATGCCGGTCGACCCGTGGGAGGTGGCCGACGACGAACCCGCGGCCGTCGCCGGCTTCCTGGACATCGAGGCGCTCCGGGCCCGCGGCCGCTGACCGTCCGGGACTCGCCGCTGACTTCCTCCCGCCCCGCTCGCCTCGTCTCCCCACTCGCTTCCTCCCGCCCCGCTCGCCCCGTCTCCCCACTCGCAAAGTGGCCACTATTGGCCGTAGTCGGCCTATTCGGGCCACTTTGCGGCGGATCGGGGGCCAGGGCGGCCGCCATCCACGGTGCCCGGTCCAAGAAGTTATCCACAGATTGTGTACGGACCCCTCCCGCAGCACCCCATCGTGACCGCAGGATGCACGGCATGCACAAGAGCCTTGTTCCGGACGCGCGCCTACGGGATCTTGCCGCTGCCCAGTCCGGACTGGTCAGCGCCGAGCAGGCCCTGCTGCTGGGATTGAGCCGGGAGTCCGTGCGCCGGCTGGTCCGTGACCGCCACTGGTGCCGAGTCAGCAACGGGGTGTACGACACGAGGCCCGGCACTGAGGACGCCGGCAAGCGGATCTGGGCCGCCGCGCTGAGGGCCGGTGACCCATGTGCCGTGGGCGGGGAGGCAGCGCTGTTCCTCTATGGCCTCGACCGCCGCGTCGACCGGATCATCATCTGGACGCCCGACGAGCGGCACCCCCGATCGGACCCCGCGGTGCGAATGCGCCGCGACCGCATCGGACGTCTCGGCCGCCGGCGCGGTCTGCTCCCCAGGATCCGGGCAGAGGACGCGGTGATCGACGTCGCCGAACACCTCCGCCTCGAGGATGCGGTCGGCCTGATCTCCGAGGCGGTGCGACGTCACGTGGTGACCCTGCCCTCGCTGCGCTCGACGATCGACGAGCGCGCCAGGGTCCGCAACCGCAGGCTCCTGCTCGCCCTGATCGCCGACCTCGAGGGAATCGAGAGCACGCTGGAGTACGTCTATCGCAGGGACGTCGAGCGGGCGCACGGCCTGCCGAAGGGAGAGCGGCAGCAATCCGTGAGCCGGGGCACTCGTTCGGACGTGGCCTACGACGCCTTCACCACGCTCGTCGAGCTCGACGGCAGGGCGGGGCACGTCGACTTCGAGTCGGGCTTCCGGGACATGCACCGGGACAACGTCCACGCACTGAGCGAGTGGAAGACATTGCGGTACGGAAGCGTCGACGTGCGAGGGAACCCCTGTGCGGTCGCGCGACAGGTGGCCTCGGTGCTCGCCGCCCGCGGGTGGACCGGGGCGATCACACCCTGCACGGCCTGCCGAATCGGGTTCGAACACCAACAAGGTGGCCAGTATCGGCCGTAGTCGGCCAATACTG
>JAGQUI010000339.1 GCA_020438595.1 Propionibacteriaceae bacterium
ATGCCTGATCCTCCCATGCCGGGATGGCCAGGGTTCTGGGACATTCCCGCCACGCATCGCCAGCGGGAGCGCTCTTGCCGTGGCTCCGGCCCGATCGGCGGCAGGTTTGTCCCGGCCGGGGGCGCGGCCGGTTCGGGGTCTTTAACGATACAGACGCTCCGGCCCTTGATCTCTTTAACGATAAAGAACACCATGGATGTGAGAGGGCGGAGGAGGTGCAGAGATGGCCAAGATCACACAGCAGGACATCGCCAAGGTGATGGGAGTGTCGGTGATGACGGTGTCGAACGCCTTCAACCGACCCGACCAGCTCTCCGCCGACCTGCGTCGCAGGGTGCTTGAACGCGCGGTGAAGATGGGCTACACCGGCCCGGACGCCGTCGCCCGGCAGCTGCGCTCGGGACGCACGAACACCTTCGCCGTGGTCTTCGAGGAGCGCCTCTCCTACGCGTTCTCCGACCCGTTCTCCGTGACCTGGCTGACTGCCTTCGCCGAGGTGATGGAGGCGAAGCGGGCCAGCATCATGCTGCTCAGTGTTCCGGCAGGAGACGCCGAGGCACTCTCCGCCGTCCAGGACGCCGCGGTCGACGGCATCGCGGGCCTGTGCGGCGACCAACCCGCCATGGTCCGGGCCCGCGAGCGCGGCCTGCCCACCGTCTACTGCACGATGGGCCATCCCGTGGGTACCGAGCCGCTGTCCGGCGACTACGTCGCGATCGACGACTACGCCGCGGCGGTCGAGGTCGGCCAGCACCTGCGGCGGCTCGGCCACACCCGGGTCAGCCTGCTGATCGAGACCGCCTACCAGGGCCAACTCGCCCTCACCGAGCACGGGCTCGACGAGCTCTCCGGACTCGTGCAGGCCTACACCGGCGTCGGCTACTTCGACACCTTCCACCGCATCCGCGGAGTAATGGACGGGCTGGGCGACGCCGAGGTCACGGTGGTCGTGCCCGGCATGAACTCGCGGGCGAGTGGCCAGGCCGCCGGGGCCCTCGTGCTCGACCGGACGCACCCGCCGACCGCTGTCGTGGCGGTCAGTGACGTCCTGGCCCTCGGGTTCATGGACGCCTGCCGCCAGCGCGGCCTCGAGCCGGGACGCGACATCTCAGTGACCGGCTTCGACGACCTGCCCGAGTCGGCCGCGGCCGGGCTCACCACGATCCGCCAACCCGTCCGGGACAAAGGACGCCTTGCCGCGGAACTGTTGCTCGATCCGGAACGCACGGAGCGCCGGATCATCCTGCCCCACGAGCTGATCGTCCGGAGCAGCACCCGCCCGGTGGCCTGAGCCGCCGGACCACAACCAGAGAATCGCTACCACGCCAGAGGAGACAGCCATGTCTGCATACATCAGCCTTGCCCCGATCATCGAGCGCACCGCGGCGGAGAACGCCCTGACGACGCCTGCCGCGCAGTTCGATGAGCCCATGAAGTTCAGGCGGACGCGGTCGCTGGCCGCCGGCCTCCTGCGCGGCGCGGCCCGCCGGCAACTGCGGGTCGCCGCCCGGCTGGATCGGCCAGTCCGACACCGCCTCGCGACCGCCTGAGCGCCGACGGCGTCGTGGTCACGTCGTGATCACGGCGCCGTCGGGCAGCACCTCCGCGCCGCAGTGGGCGAGTTCGGCGGCCAGCTCGGCCGCCGGCGGGTTGTCGTGGGCCAGGTGCACCGCGACCACCCGGCTCGCCGCGTCGATCACCCCGGACGCCCGCAGCCGCTCCACCGTGGCGGCGAACGTCGCCAGGTTGAGATGGCGATCACCCTTGTCGGCGCGGGGGCCGAAGGTCTCCTCCAGCAGCACGAGGCCGGCCCTGCGTCCCGCCAGCAGCTCCCACGTCCGCTCCGGCAGCAGGCCGGTGTCGGTGGCGTAGAGCAGCACGCCGCCCTCGCCCTCGACCAGGTAGCACAGCGCCTCGCCGAACGCCTCGTGGTTCGCGGGCAGCGCCGTGATCCGGTAGCCGGCGAGTTCGAACTCCTCGCCCGCCGTGACCGTCCTCAGCCGGACGGCGGTCTGGTCGGGCTCCAGCCAGTGCCGCACCGCCTCGGTCACCGGGGCCGGCCCGGCCACCTCCAGCGGGGTGTCGGTCACCCAGGCCCGGTGCAGCAGCACCGCCGGGTCGAGGTGGTCGTCGTGCGCGTGGCCGACCAGCATCGCCGGCAGGTCCGCCAGGTCGCGACCCAGGCGGGTCGCCTGCCGCGGCGCCTCCGGCCCGGGGTCGATCAGCAGGCGCGAGTCGACCAGCACCGACGTCGGCGTGCGCACCTCGCCGCGTTGCCTGTGGTCGGTGCAGGTGCGGCAGCGGCAGAACGGGTTCGGGATGCCGTCCGCGGCGCCGGTGCCCAGCAGCAGCACTTCCATCAGGGTCGCCCGCTCGTCATCCGCACGTGCCACAGGCTACGGCGCAGCCGGCCTCCCCGGACAACCCACGGCCCCGCCGGAGGGAGAGGCGGGGCCGTGTCACATGAAGGGAAATCAGGCTGGGCTGTCGTCATCTGCCTCCCGCGGTCTCGGTTGCTGGTACTGACTACTCCACTCCCGCAGCCTGTGACGGCCAGTGGTGGTTCCTGTGGATCAGCCAAGGGAATGATTCCTTGACGAATATGGTTGAATGATCAACAACCTAGGAGGATGCATGACCGACCTGCTGCCCGCCGACACCCGGATGTCCGAGGTGGCGCTCGACGTGGCCGACCTCGACGCGATGGCGCGGTTCTACGCCGACGTGTTGCTGCTCGAGCGCCTCGCTGAGGCGGACGGCACGGTCACGCTCGGCCGTGACGGACGCGAGCTGGTCGTGCTGCGGCACCGTCCCGACCTGCCGAGGGGCGAGCGCCGCAGCGCCGGCTTGTTCCACACCGCGCTGCTGCACCCGGACGCGGAGTCACTCGCGACCGTGCTGGCGTCCGTGGCGATGCGGCACCCCGAGCTGTACACCGGCAGCGGCGACCACCTGGTCTCGCAGGCGTTCTACCTAGACGACCCCGAGGGCAACGGCGTCGAGCTCTACGTCGACCGGCCGCGGTCGGAGTGGAACTGGCACGGCAGCCAGGTGGCCATGGATACCCTCTGGCTCGACCCCAACGCGTTCCTCGCCGAGCACCTGACCGAGGCGTGCCGGAGCTACCTGGAGACCGCGCCGGATCGCCGTGGAGCGCTCGCGGGCACCGATGCGCAGGTGGTGGGCCACGTGCACCTGAAGGTCGGCCAGACCGCCCGCGCGAAGGACTTCTACGTCGACGCGCTCGGCTTCGAGGTGACCGCGGAACTGCCCGGTGCCCTGTTCGTCTCGGCCGGCGGCTACCACCACCACATGGCGATGAACACCTGGGGCACCGCGGGGGTCGGCCTGCGCGCGCCCGGCCTGGGCCTGGGCCGGGTGGCGATCGAGGTGCCGGCGATCGGCGACGTGCTGGACGCGGCCGCCCGCCTGCGCGGCCGCGGCCTCGACGTGGCCCTGGACGCCGGCCCGGACGCGGCGCGCCTCGGCGTCGACGACCCGTGGGGCAACCGCGTCGAGGTCGCCACGCCCGCCGCCTGACCCCGGTGCGGAGAACGCCCGGCGTGCTCCGCCAAACCGGTCCCTGAGGAGCCCGGCGT
>JAGQUI010000033.1 GCA_020438595.1 Propionibacteriaceae bacterium
CCTGATCGAGATCTCGATCCCGGACCGCTCGATGACGCTGCTCGTGGACGACACCACGCTCGCCGAGCGCCGCGCCCGGCAGGACGAGCTCGGCTGGCGGCCGAGGAACCGCGACCGCGTGGTCTCGAAGGCGCTGGAGGTGTACGCGGCGATGGCGCTCAGCGCCGACAAGGGCGCAGCCCGCTCGATCGAGCAGGTCACCGAGCCCGCGCAGCGTCCCGAGCCGCACCCGATCGGCTGACGCACCTTGAGAACCGTCCCCATCCGGTCCGGACCGAGTTGGGGACGGTTCCGAACCCGGTCCACCAGATCCGGACCGAGTTGGGGACGGTTCCGAACTCGGTCCATGCCTTGCCCCGGCACAAGTCGCCCGAACGGGGACTGAATCCGCACCCGCGGAATTACGTAGCCTGCATGAGCCGCGCCTTTGCACTGACGCCCTGGCGCACCCTCCAGGCAGGAGCAGTAATGACCCAGATTCCCGCGGGTTGGTACCCGCAGCCCGACGGCACTCAGCGCTACTGGGACGGCAACGGATGGACCGAACAGGTTGCCCCCACCGCGCCGCCCCAGGCCGCAGCGGCCCAGCCTCAATCCGCGCCGGTTCAGCCGGGCAACCCGCCGGTCCCCGGTGCCGGACCGAGCCCGGCGACGCCCGAGCCCTCCGCTCGCCCGTGGTACAAGAAGAAGCGCGTGCTCATCCCGGCGGCGGCCCTGATCCTCATCGTGGGAGCGTCTGCCGCGGCGGGCGGGAACCGCGACCAATCCCAACCCGCCTCCGCACCGGCAGCGAGCGTAACGGCGGCCGCCCCGTCCCAGGAGCCCTCGGACGCCTCCGATGACGCCACGACGGATGCCACCGCAGAACCGACCGAGGAGGGAGACGCCCCTGCGGCCCCCAACGCCTACGACGAGGCATACGGAACGTTCAGCAGGATCACCAAGAACGGTCGTGGAGACAGCATCGTCAAGCTGCCGGCCGGAGCGAGCGCAGGCCTGGTCACGCTCACCCACAACGGCTCGTCGAACTTCGCCGTCTACGTGCTTGACTCGCACAACAAGTCCAACGGGGATCTGCTGGTGAACGAGATCGGCGACTACTCCGGGACGACCGCCTACGGGTTCTCCTTCGACGACGACAGCAAGAAGCTGAAGATCACCGCAGATGGTCGCTGGACGCTCAAGATCGCTCCGATCTCGACAGCACCGGAGTTCGGCGCGAAGGAATCGGGCAAGGGCGACAAGGTCATGCTCTACAACGGCGGCGCAGCCGACTACAAGGTCATCCACAAGGGCCGCAGCAACTTTGTGGTCCTCCAGGAGACTGGGGGATTCCCCAACCTCGCCGTGAACGAAATCGGCAGGTACTCCGGGGTGGTGCCCATCGAGGAGGGCCCGTCCGTAGTGATCGTGAAGGCTGACGGCGCATGGACGGCAGTGAGGACCTGACCACCCGATCCGGAGCGCGCCCATCGGCTGAGCCGACGCGGAACCGTCCCCATCCGGTCCAGACCGAGTTGGGGACGGTTCCTCACTCGGTCCACGACGCTTCCGACTGGACCTCGTCCGCGCGGCCGGTGAGGATGGAGGGGTGACCTCCTTCCCAGCCGCCCGTGCGTGCCCTGCTGATGGACGCGGACGGGGTGGTGCAGTACCCGCGCAGGGGCTGGCTGCGGGACATGCTGCGACTCGGCGGGCCGCGGTTCATCCCGGACGCGTTCCGGAGCGAGAAGAAGACACTCACCGGGCACGTCGACCTGTACCCGCTGCTCGCCGGCCTGCTCGAGCGCGACGGCAGGGACTGCACGCCCGACGACATCCTCGAGGTGTGGTGCCGGATCGAGGTCGACGCCCGCATGCTGCGCCTGGTCGACCGGGTGCGCGCCGCCGGCGTGATCACAGCGCTGGCCACGAACCAGCAGAGCTACCGGGGCGGCTTCATGCTCGCGAACCTGGGCCACGAGGCGCACTTCGACCACCAGTTCCACTCGTTCCAGGTGGGTCTTGCCAAGCCCGACCCGGCGTACTTCACCCACATCGTCGAGACGCTCGGCATCGCGCCGGAGGAGGCGGTGTTCGTCGACGACATGGCGGTGAACGTGCGGGGCGCGCGGCGGGCGGGGCTGCGGGCCGTCCACTTCTCCGGGACGGACACCTACGGCCACCTGCGCTGCCGACTGCGGGCGCTGGGCGTCCCCGGGGTCTCGACGCCCGTCCAGTAGCCTCGCACCCGTGCTCGAGTACACCCTGGTGCCCGCCGACCTGGCCGCGTTCGCCGCCTGGCGCTCGGCCGAGGCGGGGGACGCCGACCCGCGCCGCCGGCGGATGCGGGTGGCGGGCGCGTGGCTGGCCGGGTCGATCGCGTACGTGGTGGTGTTCGCCATTTCGGCGCTGCCGCTGCTGGTGAACCTCGAGCTGCTGCTGGCCGGGCTGGTCGAGTTCGTCGACGTCGCCGTCGGGCTGGCGGTCGGCTGGTGGGAGTGGCGCAATGGGCGCATGGCCGCCTGGCTGCTGCGCCGGGGCAACCTCACGCGGGCCCGGGTCGCGCTGGAGAAGTCGGGGACGGCGCGGCGGGTCTGGCTCGACGCGGACGGCCTGAACGTGGCGGCCGGTGAGCGCACCGCCCAGGTGGGCTGGACGGGGATCACCGGCGTCACCGAGACCGACGCCCACGTGTTCGTCCATACCGGCGCCGAGGCCGCCCACGTCATCCCGCGCCGCGCCGGCTCCGAAGTCGACATTCTGGTCGCCGAGCTCCGCCGCCACGTTTCCTGACCCCGTCGGGGACGGTTCCTTTCCGGTTCGCGAGGTGTGTCCCCATTCCGGTTCGCGGGGACGGTTCCTTTCCAGTTCGGGCTTCGACAAGGGGGAATGCGCCGGCGAACCGGAATGGGGACAAACCCTGACCCCGTCAGGGGACGGATCCTTGAACCGGAAAGGAACCGTCCCCGATCCCGTTGATTCGACTCACGGTCGGTCGAATGAACCGGAAAGGAACCGTCCCCGGGCGGCGGAACCGACTACCAGCCGAGGGCGCGGGCCAGCCGGTCCAGGCCGTCCTCGATCACCTCGGGGGAGTTCGTCACGAAGGAGAGCCGCATCGTCGAATGGTCCGGATCGGACGCGAAGAACGGCCAGCCCGGGACGTAGGCGACGCCGGCGTCCACCGCGGCGGGAAGCGTGGCGGCGGTATCGGTACCGTCGCCTAGCGCGGCCCACAGGAACATGCCGCCCTCGGGACGGGTCACCGTCGCGCCCTCTGGCAGCCGCCGCGCGAGTCCGTCCGCCATCGCGTCCCTGCGCTCGCGGTACACCCCGACCACTTGCGCGATGTGCGCGTCGAGGTCGCAGGTGGCCAGATAGCGCGCGACCGCGAGCTGGTCGGTGACCGCGCTCTGCAGCCCCACCGCCTGCTTGGCGATCTCGATCGAGCGCAGGATCGGACCCTCGGCGCGCAGCCAGCCGATCCGCACCCCCGGCGCCATCACCTTGGACGCCGAGTTCAGGAGCACGGTCTGGGCAGCCATGCCCGGCAGGCTCGCCAGCGGCGGCGCGGCCTCGCCCTCGAACCGGAGTTCGCCGTACGGGTCGTCCTCGAGCAGCGGGACGCCGGTGCGCAGGAGCACCTCGGCCACGTCCCGCCGACGATCGGCCGGCATCGAGCGGCCCGTCGGGTTCTGGAACGTCGGGATCAGGTAGACGAACTTCGGCCGGTGCGCCGCGATGGCGGCGGCGAGCGCGTCGGGCAGCATGCCGTGCGCGTCTGTCGCCACCGGCACCAATCGTGCCCCGGCAAGGGTGAACGCCTGCACCGCCGCCAGGTAGGTGGGCTGCTCGACCAGCACCACGTCCCCCGGGTCGATCAGGGTCTGCCCGACCAGGAAGATGCCCTCCTGCGAGCCGCTGGTCACCTGCACCTGCGCCGGGGTGGTGGGCAGGTGTCGGTCCATCCGGGCCGCGACCTGCTCCAGCAGCTCCGGCTCGCCCTGGGTGGCGGCGTACTGCATCGCCCGGCGGCCCTGGTGGGTGAACACGTGGTCGTAGGCCGCGCGGAAGTCGTCCACCTCGAACAGGGACGCGTCCGGGATACCGCCCGCGAAGCTGATCACGTCCCCACGGTTGACGACCGCGAGGATGTCCCGCACCGGTGAGGTGGTGACGCCCGCGAATCGTCCAGCCAGTTGGAAGCCCGTGCTCATGGACGGATCGTCCCACGCAGGGCTGGTCCGGCCATTCCGGCGTCCGAGAGCCGGGCGCGACGCTACGCTCCGGGCGTGCTCGAGTTCACCATCGCGGCCGACGACGCCGTCGAACTGGCGCGCGCACTGGCGGCCGGCCGGGGCAGCGACGTGCGCGGCCGGGTGTACTTCTGGCTCGTCGGGCTGCTGGCGACGGTCCTCCTCGGCGCGCTGGCCGGCTGGGGCGTCGGGACGCTCCTCGCCGCCACCAGTCGGATGCCCGCGCTGGTCGGGATGCTGGTCGGCGCGACCTCCTGGCTGGTGTTGATGGCGCTCAGGCCGAACCTGCGCCGGGCCTGGTCGGACGCGCGCATCGGCCGGCATGCCCGCGAGGACTTCCGTCCCCCGGGTGTCACGCGGGTCTGGCTGGACGGCGCCGGCATCAACGGCGCGACCGGAGCCGTGCACAAGCACCTCGCGTGGCCGGGCATCGAGAACGCGGCCGAGGTCGGCGGCCACGTGGTGGTCACGCCGCGGCACTTCGGCCCGGCGCTCGCCGTTCCCCGGCGCGTCGGCGCGTCCGAGGTGGACGGGTTCGCCGCGGCCGTGCGTTCGCGCCTGGCCCGGCCGGCACCGGATCCGGGGCACGCGTGGCCGGGTGGGGCCGCGACCAGCGGGTGGCAGTATCCCGAGCGCGGCACCGAAACGCACTTCCCGGTCACCGTGCACGACCTGCAGGAACTCGCGGCACGGGCCCAGGCCCGGGAGCGCCTGCCACGAGAACTGCGGGATGCCCGCCGCGTCTGGACGGGTCGCACGGTGTTGGCCTCGCTCGTCGTGCTGCCGCTCCTCAACCGGGCCACCTGGGGACTGACCGGACTGCCCGGCTTCGGCGTCCTGCTCGCCCTGAGTGCCTGCGCCGGACTGGTGGTCTGGCTCCGGGCACCATGGTCGTTCGCGCGCGACGCAGCCGCCAGGGCGGAGGCGGAGGGCCGGCACCGGCTTGCCGCCGGTGGCGATCGCAGGCGGGTGTGGCTGGACGACGCGGGCGTGGGGCAGGAGGACGCGGTCACTGTCGAGCACGCGGCGTGGCCCGCGATCGACCTCGCCGAGGGACCCGAGCACTACTTCCTGCATGCGCCGGGGCACTTCGACGTGGTGCTCCCCCGACGCGTCCCCGGCGTGGAGGACTTCGTCGGGGCGGTCCGTTCCCGGTTGGCGGTTGGTCCCACCTGAACCGGAAGGGGACGGACCTTGCGAACCGGAAAGGAACCGTCCCCGTTCAGCCCGGCGACGTGGCGGGGACGGTTCCTTTCCGGTTCAGGGCGCGAGGCGCTCCTTGAGCCAGCGGCCGTCGTCGAGTCGGAACCGGACGCGGTCGTGCAGGCGGGAGCGGCGGCCCTGCCAGAACTCCCAGGTGTCGGGGACGAGCCGGTAGCCGCCCCAGTGCGGCGGACGCGGCGGGTTCAGCCCGTAGGTCGCGGAAGCCTTGGCCGCGTTCGCGAGCAGCACGCCCCGGTTCGCGATCACCTCGCTCTGCGGGGACGCCCAGGCACCGATCCGGGAATCGAGCGGACGGGTGGCGAAGTAGGCGTCCGACTCCTCCGCCGAGGTCCGCTCCACGCGTCCCTCGACCCGCACGACGCGCTCCTGCAGCACCCAGTGGAACTGGACGGCGGCCTGCGGGTTCGCGGCCAGCTCACGGCCCTTGCGGCTGTCGTAGTTGGTGAAGAACACCAGCCCCCGCTCGTCGGCCGTCTTCAGCAGCACCACCCGCGTGGACGGACGCCCGTCCGGCCCCACGGTCGCCAGCGTCATCGCCGTCGGCTCGGGAATGTCGCCCGCCACGGCCTCGTCGAACCACCGCTGGAACAGCGCCAGCGGCGCGCTGCCGGCGTCCGCCTCGTCCAGGGTGTCGCGGCCGTAGTTCTTGCGCAGGTACCTCAGGTCCACGCGGCCAGCCTAGGCGTCAACAAGCTGTGACGTTTGCTCCCGAACTCGGCAGGCAACATCACTCCTTGTCCACCTCAGCGCGCCAGCGACTCGGTGACGTCCGGATCGCCGTACGGCGAGTGCCGGGTGATCGTGCGTCCCGGGTGCAGGGACGCGTCGGAGACGTAGCGCTCGTACAGCGCGGCCTCGGCGTCCGCGTCCCCGGCGTCGGCCCGCTCGAGCAACTCGGCGAGTTCATCCAGTTCGTCCACGCCGGGACGGGCGCCCCAGTCGTCCCAGAGCAGCAACTCGTCGCCGTAGCGGTGGGCCACCTGGAACACGACGTACTCGCCGATGAAGTCCGCCCCCTTGAACGGCAGGCTCGGGTCCACGCCGTAGGCATCGGCGTCGAGCGTTCCCGCCCGGTGGCCGCGCCACGCCTGGGCCGCGGTCTCGAACGGCGCGCCGGCACCGCACCGCAGGTCGCGGACGTCGAACGCGAAGCCCTCCGGGGTGAGTTCCGGGTCGGTGCGCACCCACCGCCCGCCGTCGAGGTACTCCACGACGACGTGGTCGTGGTGGAACGGCGGGGCGAAGTAGCCGGCGAAGCCGACGACGGTGCGGGCAGGGACGCCGCGTGCCCGCAGCGCGCCCACCAGGAACAGCGAATGGTCCCGGCAGCACCCGGCCACCTTCGAGGTCGTCTCGCGGGGCTCGGTGAGCGGCTCCGGGTGGCGCGCCCGGTCGAGGTCGAGGATGCGCTCCAGCCAGCGGCTGTCGATCTCACCGCGCCGGGCGGGCGGCAGGTCCGGGAACTCGGCCCGGTAGTGCACGATCGTGTTGCGGGAGGCCGCGCACAGCGCGTCCACGTCGTCAGGCAGGGGGCGCAGCCGGTCGGCGTGCCGGCCCGGGTCGGAGTAGGGCGACTGCCGCCGCCAGAGGTCCATGAACTCCATGGCGACAGAGTGCACCACCCCCCGGGGAGCGTCCATCACCCCCCGGCGTACTGCTCAGCCGGGTTCCCCGCGGACGGTAACGGTCGGCGGCCGGTCGCCGCGGATCGAGGCGACCATGTCGGCCACCTGGCGGGTGGCGGCGACGTCGTGGGCGCGGAACACCGCCGTCCCGAGCCAGCCGGCGATCGCGGTGGCGGCCAGCGTGCCGAACAGCCGCTCGTCCACGCCCAGATCGAGGGTCTCACCGACGAAGTCCTTCCGCGACAGCGCCTGCAGCACCGGGTGCCCGAGCGCGGCGACCGCCCCGGTGGCGCGCAGCACCCGCAGCGAGTGCCGGGTGGTCTTGCCGAAGTCGAGGGTCGGGTCGACCAGCACCCGTTCGGCGGGGACGCCCGCCGCGATCGCCCGCGCGGCGCCCGCGGCGAGGGTGGCGAGTACATCGCGCACGACGTCGTCCGGGTCGGGCCCGTAGCTCACGTTCACCGGGTCGGTGCGCGGCGGCAGCCCGCCGGTGTGGGTGACCACGTACCCGGCACCGATCTCGGCCGCCACGTCCACCAGTTCCGGGTCGGCCCCGGCCCAGGTGTCGTTGACCAGGTCGACGCCGGCCTCGGCGCAGGCGGACGCCACCTCCGAGCGCCACGTGTCGAGGCTAAGGATGACGTCCGGGTGCCGCTCACGCACGGCGAGCAGGAACGGCCGGACCCGCCCGATCTCCTCCTGTGCCGAGACCTCCGGTCCGACCTGCCCGGCGCGGACCCCGCCGACGTCGACCAGGTCGGCGCCCTCGGCGAGCAGCCGGTCGACCGCCGCCAGACCCGGCTCGAGGTCGGCGTAGCGGGCCGCGGCGTAGAACGAGTCGGGCGTGCGGTTCACGATGCCCATTACGGCAGGTCGGGACGCGTCGAAGCGGCGTCCGCGCAGCACCAGGGCCGGTGTGGCCACCGGAGGACTCGGCCAGGTTTCGCTCACGCCCCCACTGTGCCGCATCCCGGGGACGGTTCCATTCCGGTTCGCGGGGACGGTTCCATTCCGGTTCGCAGGAACCGTCCCCATTCCGATTCGCGGGGACGGTTCCCTTCCGGTTCGCAAGAACCGTCCCCGTTCGCCTTCACTGACGGGACGCTCAGCGTCGGCACCCACCGCCGTTAAGGGTCGAGACCGCCGCACCGCACCCGACCCGGTGGAGCAGGATGGGAGGCGCGGCCTGCGGTGGCCGTCCCCGCCGACCAAGGGCCGTCCATGCAGAACTCCGCGATCGACTCGCCGCGCGCGTGGCTGATGTGGTCGCTCGGCGCCCTCGCCTACACCGTGGCGGTGATGCAGCGGACGAGCTTCGGCGTGGCGAGCGTGCTGGCCACCGAGCGGTTCTCCGCCGGCGCGTCCCTGGTCAGCCTGTTCGTGGTCGTGCAGCTGCTCACCTACGCGGCGATGCAGGTGCCGGTCGGCCTGCTCACCGACCGGTTCGGCACCCGCCTGGTGCTCACCGCCGGCGCCGCACTGATGTGCATCGGCCAGCTCGACCTCGCCTTCAGCACCAGCCTCGTCTCTGCGATCATCGCCCGCATCCTGGTCGGCGCCGGCGACGCGATGACGTTCACCGCCGTGCTGCGGATGCTGCCCGCCTGGTTCTCACCGGGACGGATCCCTGTGCTCAACCAGCTCACCGGCATGGTCGGCCAGAGCGGTCAGGTACTCAGCTCCGTGCCCCTGGCCGCCATGCTCGGCGTCGTCGGCTGGACGAGCACGTTCGCCGCGGCGTCGGCGGCGTCCGCAGGGGTGGCCGTCGTCGTCCTGGTCCTGCTGCGCAACGCGCCGCCGGGTTCTCCGCAGCAGCCGGTGCGGATCGCTGCCGGCCTCCGGACGCAGGTGGCGGCCGTGCTGCGCGTCCCCGCGACCCGGTTGGCGTTCTGGATCCACTGGATGTGCGCCTTCTGGACGATGGTGTTCGCCCTGATGTGGGGCTACCCCTTCCTGCTCCGCGGGCTCGGCTACCCGCAGCCGGTCGCGGCCGGGCTGTTCACGGTGATGGTGATCGCCGGCATCCCTGCGGGGCCGCTGATCGGCCTGCTCAGCCGGCGGGCGCCGCTGCAACGCACGAACATCGCGCTGCTCTCCTCGCTGCTGGCCGCCGTCCCCTGGCTCGCCGTGCTGCTGTGGCCCGGCACCGCGCCGGTGTGGCTGATGGCGATCGTGGTGGCCGGGATCGCCGCCGCCGGGCCCGGGTCCGGGATCGGCTTCGACATCGCCCGGGCGTCCAACCCGCTGCACCGGATCGGCACCGCGACCGGGGTGGTCATCGTCGGCGGGTTCCTCGCCGGCCTGGTCAACATCCTGGTCGTCGGCGTCGTGCTCGACCTGGCCGGCGGGTACACCCTCGACGCGTTCCGCTGGGCGATGGCGACCCAGTTCGTGTTCTGGGGTATCGGCGTGGCCGGCGCCTACCGCGCTCGGGCACAGGCCCGGCGGCTGGACCACGCCCGCGGCGTCCGCTACCCCAGCCTGTGGGCGGTGCTGCGTCGGGAGGCGGCGAGCTGGACGGTGCAGTGGCGGAACTTCCGCGCCCCGGCCGAGACGGGCTGGGCCCCCGGCCAGCTGGAACTCGGACTGGCCGACGGCCGGGTGATCCGGGTGGCTGCGGTGCTGCCGGGGACGGGCGGCCAGCTGGTTGCGGTGGACGTGGTCCCGTCCGGGGCCCCGGAGGACTGGTGGCACCAGCGCGTCGACGACTACCTGGAGCTGGTCGGCACCCCGGAACTCGAGGTCGGTGCGGTGGAGGTCCGTTGCGCGGACGCCGCGTCCGTCGCCCGCGTCCGGGAGTTGATCGATGCCGACCTCGGCGACCGCGAGGTCACCCTCCCGCTCGAGGTTACCGCCCGCGGGCGCTGAGGGCGGGACGCCTGCCGACCGGACCGAGTGAGGGACGGTTCCTGACTCGGTCCATACTCAGGTGGACCGAGTCAGGAACCGTCCCCCACTTGGTCCACGTCCGGCACGGCGAGTTGGCGCGCCGGGTGGATGTCGTAGTCGGCCATGTAGTCGAAGACGCCGCGCAGCGCGACCCGCTCCGGATCGGCGTAGTAGGGACGCTGCGCCTCGCGGAAGCCGGCCCAGTCGCCGTCGTAGCCGAACGCCCAGGTGAACATGTCGGTGGGCTCGTCCGCGACGGCGAACAGGCACTCGAACCCGTACCGCTCGCGGACGGCCACCACCCGGCGCCAGATCGCGAGGAACTCCGGCCACGACCCCGTGATCGAGTAGCGCCGCATGATCGCGGTGCGCGACAGGTCCCCCGGCGGGTTCAGCACCTCGACCCGGACCGGGCGCACCCGCTCGTTGCGGAACACGTGCCCGGCCTTCCGCGCTCGGATCTCGGCGGTCTGCGGGTCGGCGCGGACGGCGGCCTCGCCCTCGTCCGGGTCGGCGTGGGAGTACAGCCAGGTGAACTTGGGCTCGGCGTCGGTCTCGACGAACGCCCGGTGCACCTCGAAGCCGTGCCGGCGCCGGACGGCGACCTCCTCGGCCCACAAGCCCAGGTAGGGGTCCAGGTGGTGCGGCTTGACCGTGAACCGGTGCAGCAGGGTCGTCATCGCTCGAGGCCGGCAGTGCGACGGGCGGGGCTCAGGCGCCCACGTAGGCGGCGAGGTGCTGCCCGGTCAGTGTGGACCGGTCGGAGACGAGGTCGGCGGGCGTACCCGTGAACACGACCCGTCCGCCGTCGTGGCCGGCGCCGGGACCGAGGTCGATGATCCAGTCGGCGTGGGCCATCACGGCCTGGTGGTGCTCGATCACGATCACGGACTTGCCGGCGTCCACGAGCTGGTCGAGCAGGCCGAGCAGGTGCTCCACGTCGGCCAGGTGCAGGCCGTTGGTGGGCTCGTCCAGCACGTAGGTCCCACCCTTCTCCGCCATGTGGATGGCCAGTTTCAGCCGCTGCCGCTCGCCGCCGGACAGCGTGGTCAGCGGCTGGCCGATGGTCAGGTAGCCGAGCCCGACGTCGGCGAGCCGGCCCAGGATCGCCGCCGCCGCGGGCGTCCGCGCGTCCCCCTCGGCGAAGAAGCCACGGGCCTCCCCGACCGGCATCGCGAGCACCTCGCTGATGTCCCTGCCGCCGAGCCTGTACTCGAGCACGGACGCGTCGAACCGCTTGCCGCCGCACTCCTCGCAGGTCACCGCCACCCCGGCCATCATCGCCAGGTCGGTGTAGATGACGCCCGCCCCGTTGCAGGTCGGGCAGGCGCCCTCCGAGTTCGCGCTGAACAGCGCCGGCTTCACCCCGTTCGCCTTCGCGAACGCCTTCCGGATCGGGTCGAGCAGGCCGGTGTAGGTGGCCGGGTTGCTGCGTCGCGAGCCACCGATCGGCGCCTGGTCGACCGACACGACGCCGGCTCCGGCCGGGATGGATGAGTGGATGAGCGAGCTCTTGCCCGAGCCGGCCACCCCGGTGACCACGACGAGCACGCCGAGCGGGATGTCCACGTCGACCTCGCGCAGGTTGTGGGCGGACGCACCGCGCACCTCCAGCTGCCCGGTCGGGGTGCGCACGGACGGCTTCAGCCGGCCGCGGTCGTCCAGGTGCCGCCCGGTCAGCGTCCCGCTGGCGCGCAAGCCGTCGACCGTGCCCTCGAAGCAGATGGTGCCGCCGGCCGTCCCCGCGCCCGGGCCGAGGTCGACCACGTGGTCGGCGATCTCGATCACCTCCGGCTCGTGCTCGACCACCAGCACCGTGTTGCCCTTGTCGCGCAGTTGCCGGAGCAGGTCGTTGGTCCGCTGCACGTCGTGCGGGTGCAGGCCCGCGGTGGGCTCGTCGAACACGTACGTGACATCGGTGAGGGCGCTGCCGAGGTGGCGGATCATCTTCGTCCGTTGGGCCTCGCCGCCGGACAGCGTGCCCGCGGGCCGGTCCAGCGACAGGTAGCCGAGCCCGATCGCGGTGAAGGCGTCCAGGGTGTCGGTGAGCTTCGCCAGCAGGGGCGCGACGGACTGCTCGTCCAGCCCGCGCACCCACCCGGCGAGGTCGCTGATCTGCATGGCGCAGGCGTCCGCGATGCTGATTCCGGCGATCTTCGAGCCGCGGGCGGCCTCGCTGAGCCGGGTGCCGCCGCAGTCGGGGCAGGTGGCGAAGGTGATCGCGCGCTGCACGAACGCCCGGACGTGGGGCTGTAGCGAGTCGACGTCCTTGCTCAGCATGGACTTCTGGACCTTCGGGATCAGGCCCTCGAAGGTGACGTTGATGCCCTCCACCTTGATCCGGGTGGGCTCCTTGTGGAGCAGGTCGTGCAGCTCGCGCTTGCCGTACTTCCCGATCGGCTTGTCCGGGTCGAAGAAGCCGCTGGCGCGGTAGATGCGGCCGTACCAGCCGTCCATGCTGTAGCCCGGGACCAGGATCGCGCCCTCGTTCAGCGACAGCGCCGCGTCGTAGAGCGCGGTGAGGTCGAAGTCGCTGACCTGGCCCATACCCTCGCAGCGCGGGCACATGCCGCCCAGGGCCACGAACGACTTCTTCTCAGCCATCCGGTTGCCCCGCTCGACGGTGACCGCTCCCCCGCCGCGGACGGTGGGCACGTTGAACGCGTAGGCCTGGGGTGGGCCGACGTGGGGACGGCCGAGCCGGCTGAACAGGATGCGCAGCATGGCGTTGGCGTCGGTGGCGGTACCGACGGTGGAGCGCG
>JAGQUI010000340.1 GCA_020438595.1 Propionibacteriaceae bacterium
CGTTCGCGTAGTAGATGCTCTCCCGCGGGTAGTTGTTCACCGGGTCGACGTAGGAGATGCGGCGCAGGGTGCCGTCCAGGCGGAACTCCTCCCGGCTGATCCGGATCCGGTTCTCGTTCCAGCGGTCCCGCAGGATCATCCGGCCCGCGTAGTCGTAGCGCTTCCAGAGCCGGTACACGCCCCGCTCGTCGAAGAAGCGGTAGACCGGCTGGTCCACCTCCTTGATCCAGCGCAGCCCGGGCTCCTCCAGCGGGTACTCGATCGGGGGGCCGTCGTGCACGGTGGGGTCGGGGTAGTAGTCGAGCAGGCTGACCAGCCGCACGCCCGGCGCCAGCGCGCCCCGCTCCCGCCAGGCGTGGGACAGGTCGTCCAGCTCGGCGGAGGGGACGGCCGTGACGATCACCGACTCGGTCCCGTACTTCTCGTAGAAGAGCCGGGTCTTGGTCAGGATGGACGCCGTCCGGCCGGCGAAGTGCCGCGGCAGCCCGCCGACGATGTAGACGTACTGGACGTCGGGCAGCGGGCGCTCCGGCCCGATCGGGTCCTCGCGCAGGTCGAGCACCGGTTCCGGCTTCGGCTTCGGCGGCGGGGGAGCGAATCCGAGCGTGGCGCGGACCTTTCGGATCACCCGACGGGCTAACTCTCCGGGGTGGGGCGAGGGCATGCGGCCGTCCTTTCTCCGTCGGATAGTCTAGGCACCCGGAAATCTGCTCAGGAGCGTCCAGTGCGAGTGATCACGTACGGCACCTTCGACCTCTTCCATGAAGGGCACCGCCGCCTTCTGGAACGGGCGAAGGCGCTCGGAGACTATCTCATCGTGGGAGTCACGACGGAGAACTACGACGACTCCCGGGGCAAGCTGAACGTCGCCCAGAGCCTGATGGACCGGATCCGCAACGTCACCGACTCCGGGCTCGCCGATGAGGTGATCATCGAGGAGTACGAGGGCCAGAAGGTCCAGGACATCCAGAAGCACGGCGTCGACATCTTCGCGATCGGCTCGGACTGGCTGGGCAAGTTCGACTACCTGCGCGACTACTGCGACGTGGTCTACCTGGACCGGACCAAGGGCGTCTCCAGCACCCAGCTGCGCAACGAGTCCGCGGGCGTGCTGCGGGTCGGGGTGGCCGGTTCGGGACGGATCGCCGCCCGGTTCGTCGCGGAGGCCCGGTTCGTCAGCGGCGTCAACGTCGAGGCGGTCTACTCGCGCAAGTACGCGAACGCCAAGGACTTCGCCGCCCGGCTCGAGCTGGAGTGGGCGAACGAGAGCTACGACGACATGCTCAAGCACGTCGACGCCGTCTACATCGCCACGCCGCACTCCACCCACTACGACTACGCCCGACGCGCCATCGAGGCCGGCATCCACGTGCTCTGCGAGAAGCCGATGACGCTGTCGCAGGACCAGACCGCCGACCTCTTCGAGCGGGCGGCGAAGGCCGGCGTCGTGCTGCTCGAGGCCGTCAAGACCGCCTTCTCGCCCGGGTTCCAGCGGATGGTCGCGGTGGCCCGCAGCGGCTCGATCGGACGCGTCCGCTCGGTCGACGCGACCTTCACCAAGCTGGTCGGCTCCGGACGCGAACTGCACGGCGAGGACGGCGGCAGCATCTCCGAGCTGGCCACCTACCCGCTGCTGGCGGCGGTGAAGCTGCTCGGCACCGGGTACGACGACCTCCGCACGGTGTCCCTGCGGCCCGAGGACTCCGAGGTCGAGGTGTTCTCCCGGATCGACCTCACCTACCCGCACGCCGTGGCGTCCGCGCGCACCGGGATCGGCGTCAAGGCCGAGGGCGAACTGATCGTCGCGG
This sequence comes from Propionibacteriaceae bacterium, assembly GCA_020438595.1. Next base: position 1,809 of record JAGQUI010000340.1, read on the forward strand.
GCTCAGCCGGCTACATCTACGTCCCGGCGCCGTGGTGGCTGACCGAGTACTTCGAGGCGCGGTTCGAGGACGGCCGGCAGAACAAGAAGTACTACTACAAGTTCGACGGGGACGGGCTTCGCTACGAGTTGGCCGAGTTCGCGTGGATGATCCGCAACCATGCCGCAGAATCGTTCCGGCTGCGTCCCGCCGAGTCGATCGCCATGGCCGGGATGATCGAGCGGGCGCGGGCCGAAGCCGTCGTCATCAGCTGACCAGCCTGGACTGAGGAGTTTCGTTGCGCCTGGGACCTGTCACCACCCTGTACCGGATCGCCCGCCGGCTGCCTGCCCGGCTGGGCGCCCGCGAGGACACCTGGTACTACCCCGGCTACGTCGGCACCCGGCAGGTGGTGCGGCGCACCGTGAACGCGGTCAGCTGGGCGCAGCTCGGCTGGGTCGGGTCGATCCGTTCGGCCCGCTGGGTCGACGACGCCACCTATGAGGTGGCCGGGTGGGCCTACGAGCGAGGCTACGGCTTCGAGGAGACGCCCACCGTGGAGGTGGTCTTCCACGCCCGCGGGTGCGAGCCGCTCCCCGCGACGGTGTTCAGCTACGACGAGATCCTGGCGAACTCAAGAATCCGGGGTGCCCGGCACGACTACACCAACACGGGGTTCGTGGCCGAGGTCGACGCCGCGGAGCTGATCCGGCGCAGCGGCGGCCGCGCCCGCACCTGGCACGCCGAGATCACCGTCCGCGGCACCGACCGCACCGTGCGCGGCCACTTCTCCCGCCGGATCTTCCCCGGGTCGGGGCTGCTGCCGCTGCCGAAGACCTTCGACGGCGTGCAGGTGGTGCCCGGCTGGAGCCCGGTCAACGGCCTGCGCCTGCACGTGGGCACGCCGGCCGCACTGGCCACCGAGGTGCAGGTCGTGGACCGGCGCCTCGACGTGACCCTGCAGCTCAACGGCATCGAGGTGGCCGAAGCCCGGCTGGAGTCGCCCCAGGGCGTCACCAACCTCGTCGTCCAGCCGATGGAGGAGGAGGGACGCGTCCGGCTCACCGGCCTGGTGCCGCTGGTCGACCCCTACGGCCACTCCAGCCTGCTGGACCCCGGCGAGGACGAGGACCTGTTCTCGCCCGAACTCGAGGGGATCGCCCTGCCGGTGCTCAGCTACCGGGTGCTGGTCACCGACACGAAGAGCCGTGAGCACGCCGTGCGCACCGCCGCCGATCCGGTCGACCGCACGGTCTGGCCGGCCGCCCCGCCGCTGACCTACAGCGCGCACGACGGGACCCTGCGGCTGCGTGACACCGAGGCGATGCTGGTCGTCACGGACGCGAGGATCGTCACCGAGCCCGAGTTCGGCCTCCAGGTGTCCGGGCGGGTCCTCGGTGACCTGACCGGGGCGAGGATCGACCTCGTGGGGCCGCGCGCGGAGCGGCCGATGCGGGTCACGTGGCACCCGGACCGCACCTTCGAGGGCTTCGCGCCGTGGCTGGCGTCCACCTGGGGAGGGCCGGACCTGCCGCCGCCCTCGGGGCAGTACACGCTGCGCGGCCACACCGCCGAGGGGTCCTGGTTCCGGATCGCCACGGCCATGGCACTGATCGACCGGGCGCCGGAGCGGGTCGAGTCGAAGTGGTTCACCTGCATGCTCGGCGTCGGCACGGGCCGCCGCCTGGTCTGCAGCCTCACCGTCCCGTGGACGCCGAAGGAGTACGGGTCCTACCGGCAGCACCGGATGCGCGTCCACTTCCAGCGGCCGGACCTGCCCGTGTCGGACCAGTTCTACTTCGAGTCGTTCA
>JAGQUI010000341.1 GCA_020438595.1 Propionibacteriaceae bacterium
GTCGCCGCTGGCCGCCCTGGTCGCGGCCGCGGACGACATGCAGCAGCCGGTGGCCGAGGTGCTCGACCACCTGGAGACCGCGGTCGACCCGTTCCGGTCCAGCGACGCGGTGGCGTGCTACCTGGCCTCGTGGGTCGACCTGGACTGGCTCACCATCGCCGAGGCCGAGCGCAGCCGCTGCACCCTGCCCGGCGGCGTGCCGCCGCTGCGCGACCTGATCGCCGCGGCCGCCGAGCTGTCGACCCGGCGCGGCACCGCGTCCGGGATGGTCCGGTTCCTGGAACTCGCCACCCGGGTGAACGGCTTCGCCGTCCACGACGCCGGCGGGTTCCGGCTCGTGGTCGACCTGCCCGCCGGGGCAGAGCCGCAGCGCGAGGCGGTGGCCCGGATCGTCGCCGCGATCAAGCCCGCCCACGTCACCGCGACGCTCAGCGCGCTCGCCGCGCCCGCCGCCCCCGCGCCGGAACCACCGGCACCCGCAGCCCCCGCGCCGGAACCGCCGGCACCCGCTCCCCCCGTGGACACCGAACCGTCCAGCGATCCACCGACCGCACCCGAGGAGCCCGGATGAGCACCATCGCCCTGACCCTGCCCGCCACCACGGTGACCACGGCCGACGGCACGGCCACCCTCACCGCGTCGGTGACCAACTCCGCCGCAGTCCCGGCCCGGATCGTCCTGGGGGCCTTCGGGCCGGCGGGCGCCACCGAGCCGGGCGGCACCGCCTGGACCACGATCGAGCAGCCGCTGCGCGAGGTCGGCCCGGGCGCCACCGAGCAGTTCACGATCACGTTCGCCCCGGCGGCGTCCGTGGCGGCCGGGACGTACCCGGTGCGGTTCATCGCCTACAGCGCCGACCAGGCTCCGGAGGAGCACGCCGACCAGGCCCGGCAGGTGGACGTCGTGGTGCCCGCGCAGGCCGTCGTCACCCCGAAGCCCTTCGTCTGGTGGCCGTGGGCGGTCGCGGCTGGCCTGCTGGTGGTGCTCGGCGTGGTGGCCTGGCTGCTGCTCCGTCCGGGCGACGGCCCGGTGACCCCGTCCCCCTCGCCGACGGGATCGCCGACGGCGAACCCGTGCGCGGCCCCCTGGGTGCCCCGGCTGACCCGTCCCGAGGACCTCACCTGCGTGACCCCGGCGAGCGCGGCCGAGGTCGTCTTCGACAACAACCCGGCTGTCCAGGCCGAACGCAGGGCCGGCGGCGGCGCGTACGGCCCGGACACCTGCAACCAGGGCTGGGTGTGGCGTGAGGCGTACGACGGCGACCACGTCTGCGTCACCGGGGCGACCCGCGCGCGGACCGCGGAGGAGAACAAGCCGGGCTACACCAACCCGCCGTCGAACCCGCCGAGCTGGAAGTACCCGGAGACCTTCCGGGCGACCGCGATCCAGACCGCGATCATCGTCACCGCGACGAAGCCCTGATGGCCGAGGGCAGCCGGCGCCCGCTGGTGGTGCTGGGGATCCTCGCCGTGCTGGCTGTCGCGCTGTTCGGGTTCGGTGTGGCGGCCGGCCCCCGCGGCGCGGACGCGGAGTGGCCCGACCCCTTCGGGTCGTTCCGGCCGGGCGACGCGCTGCGTCCGGACGAGCTCACGGTCGAGTCCGGCTCGTGCGCCGTGGGCGACGAGGTCGCGTTCACGAGTGGCTGCGTCCTCGCCGTCGCGCCGGTCGAGGGCGGCTGGCCGTGGCAGCGGGTCACCCGGACGGCGCGGCTGGTGGCGAAGGAGGGCCCGGTGCGGGTGTCGCTGGTCGTGCAGGGCGAGCCCCTGCGCACCGACCTGACGCCGGGCAAGGACGTCCGGCTGGTCTTCACCGCGGACGGCGGCCGGCTCGGCCTGGCGTGCCTGGGCCTCGGCGGGTGCCGGGTCGCCCTGGCCGAGGACGTCCCCTGATGACCGGCGAGGTGCGCAGGCCGCTGTTCTTCATCGCGGCGTTCGCGCTGCTCCTGGTCGTGCTGGTGGAGCTGGGATCGGGGTTCGTGATCGGTGGCGGCTCGGCGGGGCCGGTCGGGTCGCTCGCAGCGGGGGTGCCGGGAGTCGAGTCGGACATGATCGAAGGGGTCGACGCCGACAGCCCGCCAGGGAGCGGGATCGGCTACCTGGTGCTGGTGGACGGGTTCCTGCTGTTCAGCGTGGCGATGCTGGGCCTGAGCTTCCTGCTCAGCCAGCGGCTGTACGGCCGGATCCAGGGCGTCGCCACCCTCGTCGTGTCGTTCCTGTGGCTGCTCTGGTCGCTGGTGATGGCCCTGGCCGCGTTCGTGCTGCTGATGGTGATGATCGGGCTGTTCGTGGCCGCGCCGTTCGGCACCATCGCGTACCTGGCGATCTGGGGCTCCTTCCCGAAGGGGGAGGCGGCGACGGTGCTCGGCCTGCTGCTGTTCCTGAAGCTCGTGTTCCTCGGCTTCCTGGTGTTCAGCCAGCCGAAGTTCCTCAAGATCATCGCCCTGATGATCCACGTCGCGCTGTCGTTCGTGCTGCAGCTGGTGCTGGGGCTGGTGCAGGGACTGCTGCCGTTCGTCCTGGTCAGCATCGGCGACGAGCTGCTGGCCCTGGTGATCGCGATCGTCGCGATCGTGGGCTCGCTGTTCAGCCTGGTCTCCTCGCTGCCCGCGGTGGTGAACGCGGTCCGCGTGTCCGCGTCCCGGCGGCAGTGACGCGGATCGGGGACGGTTCCCATTCCGCGTCGCCCGGCCCTGTCTACCCTGTTCGCGTGCGGACCTTCACCAAGACCGAGGACGGGCGGCTGCGCCGCTGCGACCAGGAGGCGGCGGGGCTGCGCTGGCTGGCCGCGGCCGAGGCGTCCGGGGGTACCGCCGTGGCGCGGGTGGTCCGGGCGTCGCGCACCGAGCTGGAACTGGAGCACGTGGACGAGGTGCGGCCGACCCGCGAGGCGGCCCGGCGGTTCGGCGCGTCCCTGGCCCGCACCCACGCCGCGGGCGCAGGGTGGTTCGGCTGCCCGCCCGGGAACTGGCCGGGCGGGGAGTTCGTCGGACGCTCCCGGCAGCCCTACGTGCTCGACCCCGGTCAGGCGCCGGCCACGTGGGGCGCCTTCTACGCCGACCGCCGGATCGCGGTGTTCGCCGCCCGGATGCGGGATCGCGGCCTGGTCGATGCGCGCGAGGCAGCCGTCTACGACCGGCTCTGCGACCGGTTGCGCGACGGCGACTTCGACGTGCCGCAGCCCTCGCTGGTCGCGGGCGCGGTGGCGCGCGTCCACGGCGACCTGTGGTCGGGCAACGTGCTCTGGGACGGCGGCCCGACCGGTGCGGTGCTGATCGATCCGCTGGCCCGGGGGGACCACGCGGAGTCCGATCTCGGCATGCTCGCGCTGTTCGGCCTGACCCACCTCGACGAGGTGTTCGCCGGCTACGCCGAGGCGTCCCCGCCGGCGGACGGCTGGCGCGATCGCCTCGCCCTGTACGCGCTGTCGCCGCTGATGTTCCACGCGCTGTTGTTCGGCGGCGGCTACGGTGCCGAGGCTCTCGCCGTCGCCCGCCGCTACACCTGACCGGACCGAGTTGGGGACGGTTCCTTACTCGGTCCACCCACCACCCTCACCCACCGCGGACCAGGTTGGGGACGGTTCCTTACTCGGTCCACC
>JAGQUI010000342.1 GCA_020438595.1 Propionibacteriaceae bacterium
GAGCAGCCGGTTCAGGTGCCGGGTGGTGTAGCCGAGGTGGGCGGACAGCCCGGAGACGCCCTCGCGTTCGACCACCCCGTCCGCGATCAGCCTCATGGCGCGGGCCGCGACGTCGGAGCGCAGGTTCCACTCCGGCGAGCCGGGGACGGCATCCGGCAGGCAGCGCTTGCAGGCGCGGTAGCCGGATTCGTGCGCGGCGGCGCCGGTGGGGAAGAACTCGACGTTGGCCGGCTTCGGAGTGCGCGCCGGGCAGGACGGGCGGCAGTAGATGCCGGTGGTGCGGACCGCGAGCACGAAGGCGCCGTCGAAGCGGGAATCGCGGGTGGCGACCGCCCGGTAGCGCTGCTCGAAGTCCATGGCCTCCAGCATGGCAGCCGGGCAGCGCCCGAACTAGCGGAAATCGGACGCGGCCGCCGGGTCGCTGTCGCCCGGAGTGCTCCCTGCCGGTTTGACCCTCCCCACCGGGTGGCCGTAATCTTGTCCCTCGGTGTTCGCTGCGCCGTTTTCGCTGCGCGCGGGCATTACCTAACAGTGAGAACCAACCCGCACCGGGGTGGGTCGCTGGTCAGACGGAAGCTTAGGGAAGTAGGTCGGGCGTGTACGCGATCGTGCGCAGTGGTGGCCGCCAGCACAAGGTGGCTGTGGGCGACATCGTGGAGATCGACAAGGTCGAGGCGAAGGCCGGCGACAGCGTTTCGCTGACCCCGCTGCTGCTCGTCGACGGCGACAAGATCACCACCGATGCCAAGAAGCTCGGCAAGGCGAGCGTCACCGCAGAGGTGATCGCCGAGACCAAGGGTCCGAAGATCCGGATCATCAAGTTCAAGAACAAGACCGGCTACAAGAAGCGCCAGGGCCACCGCCAGCGGTACACCCAGGTCAAGGTCACCGGGATCGAGAGCTGAGGCACTGACATGGCACACAAGAAGGGCGCATCGTCCTCGCGCAACGGTCGCGACTCCAACTCCCAGCGCCTCGGCGTGAAGCGCTTCGGCGGCCAGGAGGTGAACGCCGGCGAGATCATCGTCCGCCAGCGTGGCACCCACTTCCACCCCGGTGACGGCGTGGGCCGCGGCGGCGACGACACCCTGTTCGCGCTGCGTGCGGGCAAGGTCGAGTTCGGCACCCGGCGCGGTCGTCGCGTGGTGAACATCGCGGTCGAGGACGCCGAGTAGGCGCAACCCAACAGCAGTGAGCAGAGGCGGCCTTCGGGCCGCCTCTGCTGCGTCCGGGAACACAAGTACGCATGGAGCCCGGGGCGCCGCAGGGTTAGCGTCGACTCGTGTTCCGCCGCCACGGAATGTGTGCGCTTGCCGCGCTGGCACCGGCCCTGGCGCTCCTGCTGGCCGGTTGCGACGTGCGGGGGAGCGCGGAGGTGCGCTCCGCCGACGAGGTCTTCGTCGACCTGGCCTTCACCGACCTGCCCCGCGGACGGTGCTGGGCGCTGGGCCACAGCGACGCCGGCGTGACCACGGTGCAGCACTCCGTGCGGGGCGTCTCGACCTGTCGGGTGCGCGGCAGCTTCCGCCCCAGTTCGGTGATCTTCGTCGACCTCGCCTCGGTCGCCGACTACTACGTGCTCTCCGTCGACCTCACCGCCACCGCGGGTTCAGTGGGGAATGCGGACGTCTTCGTGAGCATGCCCGGCACCGTGGGTGCCAGCAGTCACGGAGTCGTGGACGGCGCGCACGTCCGACTCTCTGGTGAGGATGTCGCGTTCGCCGGGAGCTACCTGCGCGTGGTCGCGCAGGCGGACAACGGCTCCGGCTGGACCCCGATGGCGCTCGGCCTCCTCGCGGTAGCCGCGCTCGGCCTCGTCGCGGCGTTCCGGCGCAGGGCAGCCGAGTCACGGCCGTTCCCTGCGGACGGGACCGCGTCCCCGTCCGACACCGCCACGACGGCCCACCACGCCACCCTCGTTTCCGTGCGCGCACCCATCGGGTCCGTCGACCACTCCGTGTGGGCCGAACCGGACGAATGAGCCGATCCGACGATCCCGGTCGGCCTAGGATCGGGCTCATGGTCGGGTGGCGGCGGGTGCTGGCTGGGTTGGGCGTCCTCGCGGCCGGCGTCCTGCTCAGCGGGTGCGACCTCCAGGGCCACGTCGACGTGATCTCGACCGACGAGGTCTCGCTCGACCTGCTGGTCAGCGAGGAAGGCCTCGACTGTGGCGCACTGACCAGCTCGGGCACGCTGACCTTTGAGCCCGGCCCGGACGTCGACGGGAGCGCCAGTTGCCACATCACGGGCACCATGCCCCTGTCCAGCCTGGGCTTCGACGAGCTTCGCACCGGCGAGATCGGCGAGTACTGGTCGTTCACCGGCACGCTCAGCGACGTGCTCGGCAATTGGCCCGATGTGATCATCGACGTGCGCTTCCCGGGCGAGGTGGTGGAGGCCAACCAGGGCACGATCCAGGGCAACACCCTGCGGCTCAACCCGTCGCAGTTCACCACCAACGAAGTCCACGTGGTGGCGCGCAACCGGCCAGGGCCGGCGAGTTGGGTGGTCGCCGGGGCTGCAGGCGTCGCGGCCGGTGTCGTGCTCACCCTGGTCGTCGTGGGGCTGCTGCGGCGGGCCAGACGCGCGCGCGAGGCCCCGGACGAGGGGCCCGGGTCGGCGGTCGCCCCCGCGGACGGGCCCGGGCTGGCGCCGCCCGCGGAACCCGCCGCGGAGGCACCCGCACCGGCCGGGCAGCCCGTGGCGGAGCCCGTGATCTACCACGCCTGGTTCGCGACGCCGCCCGCCCCTCCGGCCAACACCCCCGACCAGCCGTCGGACGCGGAGGAGTCCCGCGACCACTCGATGTGGGCGCCGCCGGAGGAAGCCCCACCCGACGGCCGATAGACTGAATGCCCGGGCCGCCCTGCACGCTGCGGCGGCCGGATCCGATCCTGGAAAGTTCGTCGTGGCGATTCCCTCCTTCATCGACCGTGCGGTGCTCACGGTGGCCGCCGGCAACGGCGGGCACGGCTGCGCGTCCATCCGGCGGGAGAAGTTCAAGCCGCTCGGCGGGCCGGACGGCGGCAACGGCGGCAACGGCGGCTCGGTGGTGCTGAGGGTCGATCCGGGCCTGACCACGCTCGTCGAGTTCCACCGGCAGTCGGTGCGGCGGGCGGGCAACGGCCAGCCCGGACGCGGCGACTTCAACAACGGCGCCAACGGCGAGGACGTCGTCCTGGCCGTCCCGGACGGCACGGTGGTCCACGACGCCGAATCGGGCGTGGTGCTGGCCGACCTGGTCGGGCCGGACGCGGAGGTCGTGATCGCCCACGGCGGCCGTGGCGGCCTCGGCAACGCCGCGCTCGCGTCCTCCTCTCGCAAGGCGCCCGGCTTCGCGCTGCTCGGCGAGGACGGCGGGTCGCTCCAGATCACGCTCGAGCTGAAGGTCGTCGCCGACATCGGCCTGGTCGGCTTCCCCAGCGCCGGCAAGTCCTCACTGATCGCCGCCATCTCCCGCGCCCGGCCGAAGATCGCCGACTACCCGTTCACCACGCTGGTGCCGAACCTCGGCGTCGTCGTCGCCGGTGCGACCACGTTCACCGTGGCCGACGTGCCCGGCCTGATCGAGGGCGCCAGCGAGGGCC
>JAGQUI010000343.1 GCA_020438595.1 Propionibacteriaceae bacterium
TCCAACATCCCGGCCTGCCGAAACCAAGCCTAAACCGCCCCGAGCAGCTTGAAATTCCGTAGGAACTCAATACTGTCCAGTTTGCGTTGGTCTGAGGACGTAAGGAGTCGACAGCCACGGGGTTTCGTGGTCGGGTTGGCTGCATGAAGGTGGTGCTGGCGCCGGACTCGTTCAAGGAGTCGATGAGCGCGGCGGAGGCCGCGGCCGCGATGGCGCGCGGCGTCCGTGCGGTGGTGCCGGACGCGGACTGCGTCGAGGTGCCGATGGCCGACGGCGGCGAGGGCACGACCGAGGCGCTGGTGGCCGCCCTGGGCGGTGGGTGGCGCACGGTGGCGAGCACCGACGCGCTTGGCCGCCCGATCGAGGCCCGCTACGGGATCAGCGACGGCCTCGCCGTGATCGAGGTGGCCGCCGCGGTCGGGATCGGGCTGGTCGCTCCTGCGGACCGGGACGTGATGATGTCCGGTTCGCGCGGCGTGGCCGACCTCGTCCGGGACGCCCTGGACGCCGGCGTGACCCGGCTGGTCGTCGGCCTCGGCGGCTCGGCCACCACGGACGGCGGCGCCGGTCTGCTGGCCGGCCTCGGCGTCCGCTGGCTCGACGCGGACGGGCACGAGCTCGCGCCGACCCCGGCGGGGCTCGCAGCGCTGGACCGGGTGGATGCCTCCGGGCTCGACCCACGGCTCGCGACGACCTCCGTCGACCTGGCCTGCGACGTGACCAATCCGCTGCTCGGCGCCGAGGGTGCCGCCGCGGTGTTCGGCCCGCAGAAGGGCGCGACCCCCGATCAGGTGCCGGTACTCGACGCCACGCTCGCGCGGGTCGCGGACGCCCTGGTCGCCGCGGGGCTGCCCGACGTCCGGGACCTGCCCGGTTCCGGCGCGGCCGGCGGGCTGGGGGCGGCGTTCCTCGCGCTCGGGGCGCGGATGCGTCGGGGCGTGGAAGTGGTGGCCGAGGCCGCCCACCTCGACGAGGCGGTCGCCGGCGCCGGCCTGGTGCTCACCGGGGAGGGCTCGCTGGACCGGCAGACGCTGTCCGGGAAGACGCCCGCGGGCGTGGCCGAGGTGGCCGCGCGGGCCGGCGTCCCCGTGATCGCGTTCGCCGGGCGGCTGGGCGACGGTGCGGACGAACTCGTCGGACGCGGGTTCGCGGCGGTCGTCCCGATCACCACCGGTCCCTGCGACCTCGCCACCGCCCTCGCCGAGGGCCCGGCCAACCTGGAGCGGGCGGTCGCGACGGCGTTGCGGCTGGTCGGCCTCAGGTGAAGGCGCGCACGCCCTGATCGGTGAGCACCTGCCCGAACTCCGCGAGGTCCTCGGCGTGCAGGGCGGGCACCCCGTGCATCGGGTACTGCCAGTCGAGCAGTTCGTACTTCCGCTCGCCGAACTGGTGGAACGGCAGCAACTGCACCTCGGCCAAGCCCAGCGGGGCGAGCAGGCGGGCGAAGGCGGCCGCGTCGTCGAGGGAGTCGTTCACGCCGGGGATGACGGGGATCCGGACCAGCACCGGACCACCGGCGGCGAGCGCCGTGGCCAGGTTGCGCAGCGGCAGCGTGTTGTCGACGCCGGTCCAGCGCCGGTGCTGCGCCGCGTCGTGGTGCTTGACGTCGATGATCAGCAGGTCGGACGCGTCCCGTACCTTCCCGAACACCTCGGGCGAGGCGTACCCCGTGGTCTCGACGGCCGTGTGCACGCCCTCGGCCGCCAGCGCCCCGAGCAGCCGGGTCGCGAAGCGGTGCTGCACCAGAGCCTCGCCGCCGGACAGCGTGACGCCTCCGCCAGACTCCTCGTAGAACGGCAGGTCCTGCAGGCAGGTCCGGACGACGTCGGCGACGGTGCGGTCGTGGCTGTCCGGCAGCAGGACGTCCGGGTTCTCGGCGTCCCGCATCTGCAGCACGCGCAGTTCGCGCGAGTTCGGGTTGGAGCACCACGCGCAGTCCATCGGGCAGCCCTTCAGGAACACGACGGTGCGGATTCCCGGCCCGTCGTGCAGCGAGAACTTCTGGATGTCGAAGATCCGCCCGGTGGTCGCGCCCATCCCTACCTTTCAGTTTCGATATCAATGCCTTGAGGTTTCATACGTAACTCTACTACCATTCGACTCGACGGCCAACGCGGTGAGAGGTGGGCAAGGTGGTCAGTGACCGGCGATCCCGGATCCTCGAGCAGGTCATCGAGGCGGAGCGGGTCGACGTCAACGACCTGGCGGCCGAATTCGGCGTCTCGCAGGTGACGATCCGCAAGGACCTCGACCACCTGGAGCAGAAGGGGCTGATCCAGCGCCAGCACGGCTACGCGGTCGCGATCGCCCCGGACAACCTGCTCAGTCGGCTGGCCGTCCACTACGACGTGAAACGGCGGATCGCCGTGGCCGCGGCCGACCTCGTGCCGAGCGGCGCCACCGTGATGATCGAGTCCGGGTCGTGCTGTGCGCTGCTCGCCGAGGAGCTCGCCCGCGCCGCCCGCGGCGTGACCATCATCACCAACTCCGCGTTCATCGCCGACTACGTGCGCGGCGCGCCCGGGGCGTCCGTCGTGCTGCTGGGCGGCGACTACCAGGCCGAGTCGCAGGTGACCGTCGGGCCGCTGGTGGAGCAGTGCCTGCAGAACTTCCATGTCGAGGCGCTGTTCATCGGCGTGGACGGCTACACCGTCGAGTCGGGCTTCACCGGACGCAACCACCTGCGCGCGGCCGCGGTGCAGGCGATGACCCGGCGGGCGGCGGGCGTCACGGTGCTCACCGAGTCGGCCAAGTTCTCCCGCCAGGGGGCGGTTGCGCTGCTCCCGCTCGGCGCGGTGGGGCGGGTCGTCACCGACGCCCGGCTCGATCGCGCCACCGCCGACCACCTCGCCGGGGCCGGCGTCACCGTGACCACCGTCCCCGCGGACTGATCGCACCGGAAGGACCTCGCATGGCAACGACGCCTGATCACCGTTCCCTCGCCCTCGGCATCGACATCGGCGGCTCGGGCATCAAGGGTGCGCCGGTCGACCTGCGCACCGGGGAACTGGCCGCGCCGCGGCACTACATCGCCACGCCGCAGCCGGCGACCCCGGAGGCGGTCGCCGCCGCCGTCCGCGAGCTGCGCGACCACTTCGCCGACCTGCCGGCCGGGGCGCCGGTCGGCGTCACGGTGCCCGCGGTGGTGCGGCGGGGGATCGTCCGGACCGCGGCCAACATCGACCCGGTCTGGATCGGCACGCACGGGGTGGACCTGTTCACCGAGGCGCTCGGCGTGCCGGTGACCCTGCTGAACGACGCGGACGCGGCCGGCCTGGCCGAGATCGCGCTGGGGGCCGGCCGGGACGTGGAGGGCGTGGTGCTGGTGGTGACCCTGGGCACCGGCATCGGCTCGGCGCTGTTCGTGGACGGCCGGCTGGTGCCGAACACCGAACTGGGCCACCTCACCATCGACGGCGTCGACTGCTGCCCCTGGGCGTCCGCTGCGGCGATGGTGCAGGAGAACCTGACCTGGGTGCAGTGGGTGTCGCGGCTGCAGGACTACCTCGCCTACGCCGAGAGCCTGCTGTGGCCGGACCTGGTCATCATCGGCGGCGGGATCAGTGCGGACGCAGAC
>JAGQUI010000344.1 GCA_020438595.1 Propionibacteriaceae bacterium
GGCCGCGCTTGTCCGCCAGCGCGGCGAACGGCCTGGCGTCCGGGCTCATCCCGATGGTGGAGATGACCAGGTCGCAGGCGAGCTCGTACTCGCTGCCCGGGATCGGCTCGGGGCTGCGGCGTCCGGACGCGTCCGGCTCGCCGAGGCGCATCTTCTGCAGCTTCACCCCGGTGACCCGGCCGTCGCTGGTGATCACCTCGGTCGGCGCGACGAGCAACTCGAACACCGCGCCCTCGGCCTCGGCGTCCTTGCTCTCCACGTGGTGGGCGGGCATCTCGTCGCGCGTGCGCCGGTAGGCCACCCGCGCCTCGGCAGCACCGAGGCGGAGCGAGACGCGGGCCGCGTCCATCGCCACGTTGCCGCCACCGACGACCACCACGCGCTTGCCGGTGAGATCGGGTGCGGCGCCGTTGGCGACGTCGGCGAGGAAGTCCAGCCCGTTCACCGAGCCCTCGGCGTCCTCGCCGGGCACGCCCATCCGGGTGGCGACCTGGGTGCCGGTCGCCATGATCACGGCGTCATAGCCGTCATCCTTCAGCGCCTGCGGGTCGGCCACCGCCGCGTTGCAGCGGATCTCGACGCCGAGCGAGGTCAGGTTCGCGATGTCGGCGTCCACGACCTCGTGGGGCAGCCGGTAGGTGGGGATCGCGTGGCGCAGGTAGCCGCCGGGCTGGGAGCGCTTCTCCAGGATCGTGACCTGGTAGCCCTTGCGGGCCAGCTGCCAGGCCGCGGTCAGTCCGGCCGGGCCGGAGCCGACGATCGCGATCCTGCGGCCGTTCGGCTCGGCGACCTCGATCGCCGGTCCGTCGGAGCCGTCGGTGGCCTCGTAGTGCTTGTCCGCGGCGAAGCGCTTGATCAGCCGGATCGGCACCGGGCCCTCGAGCTTCGCCCGCGTGCAGTCGGACTCGCACGGTGCGTAGCAGGCGCGGCCCAGGGTGCCGACGAGCGGGGTGGCGTCGAGCACGAGCTGGAACGCCTCCTCGTACTTGCCCGAACGCACCAGCGAGACGTAGCCGTGGGCCTTGATCCCGGCCGGGCAGGCGCCCACGCAGGGCGAGGTGCCCTCCCGCTGCAGGACGGCCTTCTTCGGCACGGCCTGCGGGAATGCGATGTACGCCGCGCGACGGGCCGCGAGGTCGGCATTGAACTGGTCCGGCACCGCGACCGTGCAGGCCTTCTGGCACGCGTCGCAACCGGTGCACGCCGCCCAGTCGACGAATTTCGACTTCTGCCGAATAGAGGCCTGGAAGGCGCCGTCAGCATTTCTGCTTATGCCCTGCACTTCACTGAAGGCCATCGTCGTGATGTTCGGATGGTTGATCGTCGAGGACATCTTGGGCCCCGAGATGCAGGACGCACAGTCCAGGGTCGGAAAGACCTTGCTGAGCAGGATCATCCGGCCGCCGACGCTGGCCTCCTTCTCCACCAGCAGGACCTGGTAGCCCATGTCGGCCAACTTGATCGACGACTCCATTCCGCCGATGCCACTACCAATTACGAGGACGTCGTAGTCCATCGCGCACGCTCCTTGTCGCCGCAGGCGCGGCTGGTGGTCAGATGAACAGGTTGACGTTGGCCTCGTCGGCCTCGCCCAGGTAGGTGGCCACGCCGGCGTACTCGATGCCGTCGATGAGCTCTTCCTTGCTGATCCCGAGGACGTCCATCGACATCGTGCAGGCGATCAGCTTGATGTCCTGCTCGCGCGCCGTGTCCAGCAATTCCGCAACGGTCATCACATTCTCCGCCTTCATGACCTTCTTCATCATGAAGCGGCCGGCGCCGCCGAAATTGAACTTGGAAAGAGTGAGTTTCTCGGCATGCTTCGGGAGCATTGTCGAGAAAGCCGTCTGCAGGCCGCTCTTCTTCTTGCTGGGCGTTTCGGTCGGATTGTCCTTGCGCAGGGCCGACAGGCCCCAGAAGGTGAAGAACATGGTGACCTCGTCATCCATGGCCGCCGCTCCGTTGGCGATGATGAACGCGGCCATCAGCCGGTCGTAGTCGCCACTGAACACAATGATGGTCTTCTTCGCCATCGCTACTTTCCTGACTTCCTTGTCGTGGGGGGACGCTCAGCCGACCGGGGCGGGGGCCCTGAGTCCGGTGAGCGTCGCGGAGAACTCGCGCATGTAGTTGGCGAACGGCTCGGCGCACACCGAGCAGAGCGCGGCCATCTTCAGCCGCTGGGCGGGGATGCCCCGCTCGCTCATCAACGCCTGGGCCCTGTCGATGATCTGCGCGGTTCGTTCCGCGCAGTCGGGCAGGTAGGCACACTCCTCACCATCGGAGGCGACGAACACCCCTTCGAAGCCGCTCTCCAGCGCGTGGACGAGCCAGGACGGCTTCAATCCGCTGCTGCACGGCAGCGCCATCGTCTGCACGGTGGCGGGGTACTCGAGGTGCCTGCTCCCGGCCAGGTCGATGCCCGGGTCGGAGATGTTGATGGTGGAGAAGACGAGGACCCGGGGCGTGTCGGCCACGGGTCCGGTCGTCCCGGACACGGCCTACTTGGCCTTGCGGAGGAAGAGGTGGATCGCGCCGGCCTCTTCGAACGAACCCAGGTAGTCGTGGCCCATCTTCTTGCACCACGCCGGGATGTCCTTCAGCGTGCCGGAGTCGGTCGCGAGGACCTCCATCACGTTGCCGAGCGTCACTCCGCCGATCTGCTTCTTGGCGGCCAGGATCGGGCCGGGGCACGACACGCCGCGCGCGTCGACAACGACGGGGGTAGCGATCGCCTTCAGTTCTTCTATGGTTGCGGACATTGTCCTCAGCACTCCTCTTTACGAGCCGGACAACTCCGTCCGGACGTCAGGAAGCGTACACCCCCGGGGGTACTTGTACGTACTCGACCGACGACATTCGCAGAATTCGCGCCAAATCGATTGCCCTGCGCGCCACACCCATTTCAGAAACGATTTACGAAACGTCCTGCTTGCAGATTGCCGAAGGGTCGGCGGACCGGGATCAGCGGTCGTTGAGCGCCATCTCGACGACCGCGCGCCCGGAGACCGCGCCGTGCTCGAGGCGGCGGTAGGTCTCCTCCGCGCGGTACAGCGAGACCCGCTCGGACACCACGCCGCGGTAGTCCAGCACCCCCCGGGCGGCCAGGTCGACCACGATCGGCAGGTCCGTCCGGGTACGCGCGCCGTAGGAGCCGCAGACCTGCTGCCCCCGCCGGACGAGGCGGTTGATCTCCACCGCCGCGGTCTGCGAGCCGGCGGCGAGACCCACCGGCACCATCCGGCCACCGTCCGCGAGCAGGGTCAGGGCCTGCTCGAAGGTGACCGGGAGGCCCAGGGCCTCGATGGCCACGTCCACGCCCCGCCCGCCGGTCACGGCGAGCACCCGCTCACGGGCGTCCATGTGCCGGGAGTTGATCACGTCGGACGCGCCGTAGCGGATCGCGTGCTCGAGCTTGTCGTCGTCCACGTCGATGGCGATCACCTTGCGGGCGCCGAGCTCGTGGGCGACCTGCACGATGTTGGAGCCCCCGCCGCCGATGCCGATCACCGCGACCGTCTCGCCGTAGCGCAGGGCCGCCGCACGCCGTACCGCACCGTAGGCGGTCATCG